>CALDEW010000250.1 GCA_937942355.1 uncultured Pirellulaceae bacterium
AGGCCACGAATCCTGCGGCTGCATTAAACGATGCACGAAAGGCTAAATCAAAAGGTAAAGGAGAGGCTGGACTCGTTGCCTCATCCACTACCTCCAACCCTAAATCTAAGTTGGAACACAGCACTAGGGCGTATCGGGAAATTTTAAAAGTGTTACTCACATTCTTTAGTTCAAACAGTGGCGAACTTTAGGATTGGTAATTAGGCTAAGTTAGGCTGTATCACGACACGCGTGCGATCGAGTCATCGGTTAGCACGCTTTTATTTTGCAACTTGATATTACAACATGTACGGAATTGGAGAATTGCAGACCGTTGCCGGTTGCAAAGTGCGACTGCCCTGCCCTGCCGAATTACTTTTGCAGGTCGCGCGGCTGACAGGTGAGTCCGGTTCGCCAACAAAGGCGACAACGAAGTCATGGGCGCGGTTGATCAGCGGCCATCCGTCGCTATTGGTCTTTTGTACCGATCGTTTTCTATACCAACATCAAAAGCCGCCCACCAGTTTGAAGCAACTGGCGCGTTGGACGCAGGCATATTTAGCAGACGCTCTCTTGGTGGCGGGCACAATCAAGCCGCTCAAAAAGAAGAAAAACGTTCGATCAAAATCAGTTATCAAGAGGTGGCGATCGGCTGATTCGGTTTGTACATACAATAAGGTTTTGTACACGCTGATGAAGCAGCAGTTGCCCAAGAACGTTTCAGCGCGACCGATCAAACGTTGGTTAAACGACGCCTGCAAGGAACTCTTGGCCGACCCCAAATTCCCATTGCCGAAAAAATCTATCCCTCGATCATCATGGGAGAGTTTCGACTGCCTTTCGATTTCTACATTGCGGTCGCTTTTGCGGGCGGCCAGCGAAAATTTCCACCAGGAGACGTTGTTTCAAACACGATTGCAAACCGAAAAGCTCGCCGCGCTGAAACAACTGGCGTACGGAGCCAGTCACGAGATCAACAACCCGTTGGCCAACATCGCGACCGGTGCCCAAGCACTGATGCAATCGGAAACCGACGAAGATCGCCGGCACCGTTTGGCGAATATCTATCAGCAATCGATGGCAGCGCACGAGATGATCTCGGATCTAATGTTGTTCGCGCACCCGCCAACGCCGGAAATGAAAACGGAAGACTTGAGAGGATTGGTTTCGGAAATCGTCAACCGTGCCGAGCAACAGAACCGTATGATCCGCGTGACGTTTGGCCCCGACGTCGATTCGGCAAAGATCGACCGTAACCAAATCATTATTGCTATCGAAGCGTTGCTGCGAAACGCTTTTGAAGCGATCGCTCAAATGAAAGATGCTCCCACGCCGAAAGTTTCCATGCGCGTCGACGTCGTGGCGGATCCGGCGACCGATTGGCTCCGCATCTTTGTCGTCGACAACGGGCCGGGGTTCACGAAACAACAAAATCGGCACATGTTCGATCCGTTTTACTCGGGCCGAGAAGCCGGGCGCGGGTTAGGATTCGGGTTGTCCAAAGCCTATCGAATTGTCAAACTCCACGACGGAGATATTGTGGCTCAGCGCGATGAAGATATCGGCGAAACGACGTTTTTGATCAGCTTGCCGATTAAATAGGTAAGAAGAACCAAGGACAATGCGTTATAATAAGTCACTTAGGGTGGGCTCTTAGCTTTTTTATACCCCACAAATATTCAACTACGCTTCCGTCGGGCTTGCCCCGGTCGGAGCAAGCAACTGACAGGCTACAAGAACACACGACAAGAACCCTTTTTGCTCCCCGCCGGGACAAGCCCAACGGAAATCCAAGTTGCAAAAAAGATGTGGGGTATAAAAAAGCTCTCAGCCCACCCAAACGCGCCCGAATAATTTTTTCCTTTAGCGTATAGTTTCGTTTGGGCTAAGAGCCCAAACTACGGTCATTGTAGCGCTCATCCCTCGATTGCTTTATGAATCCATTCGAACCTTCTGAATCTTCCGAGCCCATTGAGGATCCGCCCGCAGAGAATCTCTCCGGCGTGTTTGTTTGGATCACCATCGGCGCACTCTTTTTCGGAAGCTTGCCTTATCTTTACCCCGCAGGCAGCACCTGACACAGCGGAACGTCGGCAAGTTGTGCCGAAACGACAGATGCCGGTTCTCAAACGATCGCCGCTGAAGTAGGACTCGGATCCGCTGATTCGCCTGCCTACGATAATCTATTATTGACCACCGATAACGGGAAACTCATTGATTGAGTCCGAGCCAACTCGTGAGTCGGGAATCCTGCCCGAACCGGCGATGCCATTTGCATTGGCCGCGATTCCTTTGTTGGTGCTGATTGGGCTACTGGTGATGAATTTCCTGCTGTTCGCCGATGCGACCGGTGGAGCTAATCAAATCGCGTTGCTATTGTCGGCGGCAGTCGCTGGATTGTTGGCACGCGCGTTTGGATTTTCTTTTAGTGACTCGATCGCGGGTATAACTCACAGCATTCAAGCGGCCCTTCCCGCGATTTTAATTCTGTTAGTCATCGGAGCACTCTCGGCGACTTGGATGCTCAGCGGCATCGTTCCCGCGATGATCTATTACGGCTTGATGATCCTCGACCCGGCTTACTTTTTGGTGGCGGCGGTCGTAATCTCTGCGGTCGTTTCCTTGGCCACCGGAAGCTCGTGGTCGACAATCGCAACGGTTGGTGTTGCATTGATCGGGATCGCAGATGTTTTAGATATTTCGGTGGCGATGAGTGCCGGCGCGATTATTTCTGGTGCTTACTTCGGTGACAAAATCTCCCCGTTGTCGGATACAACTAACTTAGCCGCTGCGATGGCGGGGACGCCTATCTTCACTCATATTCGCCACATGCTTTGGACCACCGTCCCAAGTATTGCGATAACGTTGCTGCTGTTCGCGTTTCTTTCGCCAAGTGATACCGCCGCCACTCTTTACGTCGATCAATCCAGCGCGCTTTCGGACGCTTTGGCCCAAAAGTTCGCGCTGACGCCGTGGTTGTTCCTTGTACCGTTGGCCGTTTTGTTGATGGTTGCTTTTAAAATCAACGCATTGGTGTCTTTGATCGTGGGGACTTTGTTGGGAGGTGTGTTTGCACTGATTTTTCAACCCGATTTGGTTCAAGAGATCGCTCTTGGTCAAGCCGCTGAAACCTCTAACGCCAGTGGTAGCTACTTAGCCCAAGCCTATCAGGCTTTGATGTCGACGATGGGCAACGGTTTCTCAGTTGATTCCGACAATCCAGCGTTGGCTGATTTGATTCGTTCCTCCGGCATGGCGGGGATGCTCAATACCGTTTGGCTGATCATTTCGGCCATGTGTTTTGGCGGCGTGATGGAAGCCAGCGGAATGCTGCGTGCTTTGACCGGCCCATTGATTGCGGCGGCAAAGTCCGAGGGTGGGTTGATAGGTTCAACCGTCGCGACGTGCTGTTTTTTCAATGTAACGGCATCGGATCAATATCTGGCAATCGTCGTTCCCGGCAGAATGTTTCGGCAAGCCTATAGCGACCGAGGACTTGCGCCTGAGAATTTGAGCCGAACGTTGGAAGATTCTGCGACGGTGACTTCGGTGTTGGTGCCTTGGAACACTTGCGGAGCAACGCAAGCGGTTGTCTTGGGTGTTTCAGGGTATGCTTTCGCGTTCTATTGTTTCTTCAATCTCATCAGCCCATTGATGACATTGTTGTTTGCTTACACTGGATTCACGATCAGACGCCGCAGGTAACGCTTAAGGGGCTTGTTTTCGAAAGCGTTGTAAGAAAAGATGCTGCGAGAGTTAACAGAAAACTACTTTTTGAAGTTCCGGAAAAGTTGAACCCGCCACCAAATTTGCGCAAACCATTCGGGCTTTGGTCAGCGACCTTTATGGTCGTTGCCAATATGATTGGCGCCGGAGTCTTCACGACCAGCGGGTATGCGCTGGCCGATCTGGGAAGAACAAAAGGGGAAGAACAAAAGGGACATCCATGTTTTAAAATTCTCTCTTGAGGAGACTCCTTGAATAAATCGACAGTTACCATGTCGTGACATTGCTGGTTGTAAGTTTGGGCCAATAATCAGAAACCAAACAACCGGGAAACCTGCAAAATCGACAAGGCCAAGACGCATTGCCAGGCAGTTCATGATTCCGCCGGCAGCGGAGTCGTCTCAACACAACGGTTTGCAGCAAAAGAATTGCAGCTAGGGCGCGAAGTAAGCAGCACCAGGAGCGTGC
>CALDEW010000251.1 GCA_937942355.1 uncultured Pirellulaceae bacterium
GGGGCGACGATTTCGCTGCCGACATTAAGAAAAGAAATCAGCAGAGCAGTGGTGTCCATCTGGTGAAACTGCACGCGCGAGGAGCGATTGGCGAAGTGTTCGTGGCCTACGACGAAAAACTATCGCGCGAAGTGGCGATCAAGCGTATTCGCCCTGAACTGCCACCGAATAAACGTCGTGTCAAGAGATTTCTGCGCGAAGCCGTCATCACGGCGAAGCTTCAGCATCCGGGAATCGTGCCAATCTATACGATGGGCGACGCCAGCGGATCACCGCACTATACGATGCCGCTAGTATCGGGCGCGACGATGGCCGAAGTGATTCAAGAAACACATAAGAAGCTGAAAAATACCACGTCGCAACAGCAATGGATGTCTGCGATGCGACCATTGCTGCGGAATTTCGTTGCCGCCTGCAACGCGATTGACTACGCCCACACCGTAAATATCGTGCATCGCGATCTTAAGCCTTCTAACATTTTGATCGGCGGGCGGGGGCAAACGATGGTCGTCGACTGGGGTTGTGCAAAGGGCTTAGACGAATCCAATGACAAGGATTATTTCCTGATTGCCGATGAGGACGACACGCAAAACGAAGGCTGTGCTGGAGGTTCTGGTGGTTCTTTAAGGGTTTCCGATAAGGATTTGAGCAGAATCAGGACCGTTGGTGACACGACGCTCTCTGGTAGTGTTATGGGCACGGTAGAATTCATGAGTCCTGAACAGGCCTCTGGAGATAACGAAAGTGTTGGCACGCTAAGTGATGTTTTTGGGTTGGGTGCGACACTGTTTTCTTTACTAACGAACAGCCGAGCGGTCGAATTCGATAGCTCAGATGAGGTGCGCGTGGCGTTGGAGAAGGTCAAACGTGGTGAGTTTCGGCGGATCGATGAGATTGACAATCGCGTGCCTCCATCCATCATCGCAGTTTGCCAGCGCGCGATGGCATTTAAACCGGAAGATCGCTATTTGACTGCGGGCGATCTGGGGCGAGAGGTCGAGGCATTTCTGGTCGGGGATGTTGTGCAGGCGTATGAGGAACCGTTACATGATCGGATGGCGCGTTTCATCCGCCGCCATAAGACACTGGTCACAACATTGGTTGGGATTTTGTTGGCTGGTTTTGTTTCGATGTTGGTGCTTAACTTAGTCGTCAATAACCAAAAAGCGAATCTCGCCGATCTTAATCGTCAGTTAACTGATTCGGTGAACAACGAACGTGAACTGCGTGGACGGGCTATGCGTAGTGAAGATCTCGTCACCAAACAACTGTACGGAAACCAAATGCTTCTGGCCAGCGAAGCCTCTACTGAAGCCGGTGGACTGGGACGAATGCGAGAATTGGTCAACAATTGGGACGATCAAGATTTTGGTTCCTTGTGCGGTTGGGAATGGTTGCACTTAAAAAATCTCGGTAGCAGCGAACTTTGGACATTGGACGAAGACATTACCGCCAATCGAACCTTCACAACACGCGATTCACGTTTTGCGAAAGTGTTTGGTCGAGAGGCTCATAAAATCCTGACGATTGACATTGAAAATCAAAAAGTAACGCACCGAGAGAATGTGAGTTCCGATTGTTCAGCGGTGGATTTCAACCGAGACCAATCGAAGATTGGGCAAGGGCATAACGATGGTCGCGTCACGGTTCGGTCTTTGCAAAACTCACTCGATCGCGATTCTCAAGAGACATCTGTGACGGTTGAGCATCACGAGCACACCGCCAAAGTTACCGACGTTAAATGGAATATTGGTGGCGACTTGCTGGCAACCAGTGATGAAAAGGGGAATGTCGTCATCTGGCACGTGGGAGAGCAGGAGGTCGTCGCCCGTGGAGAGGGCGCGCTGAACATGATGGGGAAAGGCGTTCTTGCTTGGTCGTTCGATGGCCACCAGCTTTACTGGACCACAGCTCAGAAGTTAAAGCGGATTGACGTGAAGACCATGGAGCAAAAAAACATCCTCACAGATGGCTGGATTACCAATCCCTGCAACAGCCACGAAGGCGAATTACTGGCTTACATAGGTCCCGAAGATACAATTGTTGTCGCTGATGTTGGGGGTGAAATATTACACCGCTTTGAAGGCCATCAACTGTTTGTCGAAACATTGCATTGGCATCCCTCGAAACATCTTCTGTTAAGCAGCAGCGCCGACGGTACTGTCAGAATTTGGGATGCTGACGCGATGAAGGAAATTCGCCAACTGCTGGGACATGAAGGGCATGTGTACTCGGCCTCGTGGAATGCGCAGGGGTCGCGCGTGATTTCTGGCGGACTTCCTCGCGATGACTTACGACTGTGGGATGTCAGCGATATTGGCGTAGAAGCGTTTGATCGCGAGCTCCAAGATCGTCCTGCCCTTGATTGGCATCCCTCGGGAGACTCCTTGGTCGTCGCCGAAGGCGTCGACCTAATGATTCAAACTACCGAAGGAGAATCTCGCTGGCTTCGCGCCGAAGAGTCGTCGGCTCAAACTATCTTCGGTGTTGACTTTCATCCGACCCAAGCGGTTGTTGCTTGTGTATCTAATCGCGGTAAGGTTTGGACCGTTGATGCCAATACCGGCGCCGTAAAAACTGTTTTTGATGCTGGTAGTGAGGACAACCTTTATCCAACCGTTACCAGCCGCGGGGTCCAATGGTCTCCCGATGGGAATTATCTCGCGGGCGTCGGAGGAGATGGCGCGTTGAAAGTTTGGAACTGCGCGGATGAGAAACTGGTTTCTGGATCAGCCCAGTCTGGACGCATATTGTCAGTTGCTTGGTCGCCAATCAACGCGGTTGGCCAGCAGCGTGTGGCGGCTGTCGGCACCGCAAAAGATTTCATAATCTTTGATCCTGCTACCGAAAAAACTGTTCGCCGAATTGTTCAGTATGGTTGGAAAACGGGTTTAGCATGGTCGCCCGATGGAAAACAGCTGGCGGTAAGCGATAATCGAAGCGTGAATCTATGGAACACTGTTGATGGGTCCTTCGTTGGAACTTGTGATGGTCCGAGCAACGTCATCGCGGATGTTGATTGGAGTTCTTCTCAAAACAGATTTGCCGCGCTGACCGAAGACGGAAAGATCTGCATCTGGGATAGCCAAGCACAGACCTACCTCGCGAAGTTTGCGTTGCACTCGCGACCCCCTTACTGTGTCCGCTGGAGTCCTGACGGTCGGCGATTGGTATCGACAGCGCGCTACGGTCGGATCGTGTTTCAGGATATCGACTGATTTCTTGTGGCTGTAGCACTTAATACCACTGCCGCGAACAGTTTGGCTGGTTTGAACCGCTCAGCAGTATCGGGCGTAAGCCCTTTCCATCGAGACGTTTAAGTGAGAGAGGAAACGACTGAATCGCTGGATCGCACAGCATCTCCGAAGGTGATCAGCGGTGCACGAATTTGGGGATGCTATCACCCGAATCCACCGATTATCCGATCTGTGCTATCTGTTTTGTGTCGCATCGGTCGGTTGAAAGGATCGTCAAGCATTTTCCAAGGTTAACGGCGTTTCAAAGCCGAACAAAAATGATACCGAGGGAACCCTAATTGCTTGAATCCATTTCCCGGCTATTTACTGTTTAGGCGGGTGTCTAATGGATTTGAGTTGGGCGATCATCGGCATTTTTGACCAAGAATAAGGCCAGACTCACCTGACAGATGCCGAATTTCCAAGGAAAGGCGATTCATTAAGGCGTTTCATTAGGTAGAAAAAAGGACTTACGAGTTATACTTACCTAGACAACCTAACGCGAATGATTTCATGGTCATGCCGCTAATTGCAACGGCTTTGGCTTATGAGAACAGCAGCATTGCACCCATTGATCACAGACACAGCGAATTGAGCCCAAAACATTGCTCGTTTCTGCCGATCGAGCTTTTAAAGGGGCTGCGTCACATTCGGCCAGGTTGTGCAGCGATTACATTTTAACGAACCATACTTTTCTGATTTTCGGTGACTGTGAAGTCAACGAAGACTCGCCCAACGGAGCCCATTTACGATGTCTAAATTGATTCCCATTGAGGAAGCAGCCAAATTTCTTGGTTTGTCAGTCGATCGACTGAACGAGCTTCGAGAGAACAATGAAGTGTTCGGCTACCGCGATGGAACGACGTGGAAATTCAAGCTGTCCGAGCTCGAACGTGTCGCGAGTCAATCAGGAATCGACGTGGGAGACGGTGGGGCTATTGGAGACGCAGGGTCTTCGATTGTTGGCGAAGTCAAGGATGTTTTGGGGTTCGGCGGCAGCGCGGAAGATCTTATCGACGACTCAGGTGAATTGTCCTTCGACATCGACGACTCCATTTCCGACTTGGTGATCGAAGATGATTCTGATTCGATTGCGATGGAGGATTCTTCGATCGAGTTATTTCAGCCTCAAGGAGCCAACGCAGGTGCAGGTACTTCATCTGACATCCTTTCCCTAGATGATGACGACGATGACGACATGGTCGATCTAGCCGAAAGTGGTTTGCTGGTCAAAGGCGGATCAAAATCTTCTCTACTGAATGACGACGGCAATAACAATGACGAAGAGGAGTTGTCTCTTGCTTCAAGTGATTTGAACCTTGCCAGCGATGACGATCTTAAATTAGAGTCAGATGAAGAATTAAGTCTCGCAGACGTAGGTAACTTCTCAATGGCTGATGAGGAGTCAGTTCTTGATAGCGATGGTGATGATGACGAATTGTCTTTCGGCAGCAGCAGTATCGTGTTGGCTTCTGATAGCGCCAAATCTTCTGGACCTGGCAGCACAGGCGACGATCTGCTTGACGAAGAAGGGAAACCACCAGGCAGCCCGTCGGACACTGGTAAACTCCTTGCTGACGATGGCAATGATGATTTAATGCTCGCGAATGACGATCTTGATCTTGAATTGGCCGACAGTGGTTCGTTCGACAGTGAACTAAGCAGCGATTTTGAGGAATCTGCGGAACTGGTTTTGGAGGACGAATCGAGCGACGATTTGATACTTGAGGCGAACGAAAGTGGCATCGCGCTCAGCCCCAACGAAAGCGGCATTTTGTTTGGCGATGAACCGTTGGAACTCGGTGGTTCGGATATCGACGATCTCGAATTGCCCGAAGATGACGACATCATCATGGTCGACGATGAAGCCGATCCCGAGATGGCGACGATGATGCAGGAAGACGATTTCAGTCTGACGCCACATGAGCTGTCGATGGACGACGATGATTCCAGTGGATCGCAGGTGATCGCGTTGGCTGATTCTGAAATCTACGCCGACGATTCTGAAGCTACGATGCTTGGCGGTGGCAGCGATTTCTCGGACCCCGGGATGCTCGATGACGGTGGACTAGAGCCAAGTTACGATCCGGCGACGGGATTGGTCGCTGCTGGAGCGGCAGGTGCAGCTTACGGAGTCGCGGGCGGAAAACCCGAAGCCCCTTATTCGATCGGTCAGATCATCGCACTGGTTGGGACCGTGTTGTCGCTGTTCATAGGTTGCATCATTGCCTACGGAATGGCTCAGAATCTTTGGATGCCAGACGATCAGGTCGTCAACAGCGGTCTGATGAACATGCTGCTGGACGCGTTCGGTCTGAA
>CALDEW010000252.1 GCA_937942355.1 uncultured Pirellulaceae bacterium
CAGACCAACACGAATCAGCCCGGGTAGGTTTCGATCGCCGAAACGATCTCTCCGTTTATTGTCGGGAGCTTACACTCCCAACGACTTAGCTCGTGAGCCAGCGGCTCACGCGTGGATGAGGCCACGAATCCTGCAGCTGCATTAAACGGTGCCTCAACTGGTAACGGAGGGGCCGGACTCGTTGCCTCGTCCACTACTTGCGTAGGGCCGGTTCCCACCGGCCATTTTTGGTAAAGGAGAGGCTTGGCCGGTAGGAACCGGCCCTACGACTACTCAGATTGATCAGACTCAACCACCGGGATTGGCTCAGACTTTTTATCCGCTCTCTGATGGCGGTGGCCGGGCAACATCTCGATGCCCATCGCGATCGCGACTCCCAGCAACAGCATCATCGAAAGTTGAAACCGGTCGTGGGCATGAAAGTGGACTTCGGGTAGTAGGTCACCCAAAGAGATGCACAAAAACACGCCGGCGGAAAATGCTAACGCGATTCCTAGAACCATCTCGCGCGATTCGATAAACGAATCCACGCTGAAAGCGAAAATCAACGCGCCCATAGGGCACATCAGCGCGAAGACAAGATTCACGACTGTCTGCTTTTGCCAATCCCAGCCCTTGGCCGCCATCAGCGATGTGATCGACAGCGCGTCCAACGGCTTGTGCAAAAGAATGGCCAAGAAAACGCTCAGACCCGCGATGCTGATTCCAGTGCCGCCCGATTGAACGGCCGCTGCCAATGCGATTCCGTCGATCAAGGTGTGGATTGCCAATCCGAAGCAAAGCCCCACCCAAGTAAGATCAACGTTGCCGCTGTGACTTTCGCAGTGAACGTGGTGATGGTCGTGGACCGAATCGCACAGTTCCTTCGATTTGTGATCGTGTTGGTCATCGACGGCTAAGTCGTGCTGGTGAAAGTGAAACATCCTGACCATGAAGAACATGAACAGCAGCCCAATCAGGCAAGCCACCAACGCCGCATCGGCGCTGCCCAGAATCATGATCGAGTGTGGCAGCAGATGCAGCAGCGCCACGCCCAGCATCACGCCGGAAACCAAACTGAGCGTCAGTTGGATCCGGCGATGCGTCAGTTTAACGAACGACGGAATCGAACCGCCCAGCGTCGACGCGATCGTTATGAGGGCACAGTAGATTGGCAGCGTATAGAGCATTGGCCAAAGATCGCGATCGGCGGAATAATGAATCGCGGTATCCTAAGCGACTGAGCCCACATTTCAAGCCACGAATTGCGCGGCGAGATGCTTTACTGAGATAGATCTGCCGGTCGCCCGCGCTCCTTGCGATTCACTTTTGGCTGGCATGGGAGAATCGTTTAACGACAAGCCGGAAGGCGACCGTGTTTGGGCAGAGTAAAACGCAGTCGCCTGCCGGCTTGTCGTTAAACTGAAGTTGAGGCTACGCTTCAACTCCCGTCGCGACGATGGCGATGCCAAGTTGATTTGCCCGAGCGATCGTCTCCTCTGGATCCAGAAGAATCGTTTTATGAGCGTCCACCGCAATGACTTTACCGCCGGCGGCGTGGAGTGTCTCCACGGTTCCGATCCCGATTGTAGGAACGTCAAAACGCATGTCTTGTTCGGGTTTGGCGACCTTCACCAGCGTGAATCCTCCAGCCTTGCAAAGCTCGCCGGCACGTTTAATGCACGCGTCGGTGCCCTCAATCGCTTCCACCGCTAGTACTGCTTGGTCTTTGATAATCACACTTTGTCCGATATCCAGCCGACCCATCTCCTTGGCCGCTTGCCAGCCAAAACGGATGTCCTTCCACTGCGATTTGGTGGGCTCGAGTTTGGTAAGAGTGCCTTCGTCCACGAGTAGTTCCGGAGCGTATTGAGTTGCCGGCGAGAAATTAATGCCTCCCGCGGCGTAGAGACTGGTTACAGTCAGCAATAGTGTATCGTCTTTGCGGTCTTTTGTTTTGGTCAAAAAGATCGGATAGAAGTGTCGCCAAAACGTCAGATCAGGGCAATGTTTGATCAGATGAAACCGTTCAAAGATCTTGGTTTTGAAAACTTTGCCCGCCATCGTGGCCTCACGCACGCCCGATTTTCGCAAGTATCTGACTTGAGCGCCCATGCGTCCCATGCCGAACACGCGATAGTCATCGCAGATTTCGGCCAGCTTTGGATCGGCGTGGTCTTTGATCGCCATGCAGAAAACTTCATAGCCCTGAGCTTTAAGGGCTTGGGCAACTCGAAGTGGAAACGTTCCCCAGCCAGCGATCAAACCGATACGTTTCGGTTTAGCAGTACCGCCTCCGCCTGAATCGGCGCCCGATTGAGATAACGATGCAGTTGCCATGGAGCTTTTTCTTAGGCGCGACTTTGTGGTTGTTCCACGTTTGATTTGGAGGTAGTGGATGAGGCCACGAGTCCTGCAGCTGCATTAAACGATGTATCAAAGGGTAATGGAGGGGCCGGACTCGTGGCCTCGTCCACTACGTTAAGATTTCAACGTGACGCTGGTTAGGCTGCCTCGCGGCGGTCATCGGTGTTGACGTTGGCCGACTGTTCAAGGGCCGCAATTTGTTTCCTGAGTTGTTTGATGTCTTTTCGCATTTGAGGCAGTTTGTCTGATGACGCAAACAGTTGCATCTGCTTCCGACTGGTCCGCGCCGGCGTGCCCGCCATTCTCTGGCCCGCTTCGACATCGTACATCAAACCGCTTTTCGCGGTGATCATCGCTTTGTCACCAACGTTTAAGTGATCTCCAACTCCGACTTGTCCGCCCATCACCACATACTGCCCCGTTGTGCAGCTACCGGCGATGCCGACTTGAGAGCATAAGAGATTGTGTTCACCGATTTTGCAGTTGTGCCCGATCATCACCATGTTGTCCAGCTTGCTGCCGGTGCCGACGATGGTGGAATCGTAGGTGCCGCGGTCCACGGTCGTACATGCACCCAGTTCGACATCATCCTCCAGCACGACGTTGCCGATTTGAGCCGAAAGTTGATGTTGTCCGTTGCGTGTTTTGTATCCAAAACCATAGCAACCAACGACCGCTCCGGCGTGGATTAAAACGCGGTTGCCGACGACGGTATTTTCGTACAGTGTGGCGTTGGGAAAGATGCTGACATCGCTGCCGATGGTACAACCTTCCAGCAAGACGGCGTTAGGGAAGATTGTAGTGCGGTCGCCGATGGTAACGTTGTCCATGATGACAGCGCCGGCATGAATGACGACGTCTTCGCCGATAATGGCCGTCGGACTGACGGTGGCGCGGGAGCTGATTTGAGTTTCTACGGTCGATTGGCGAACAATCGGATTGCGATACAGAATCGCGATTTCAAAAAAGGCTGATTCGGGATCGTCAACCTCAATAACTGGCTTACGCGAATGGCCCAGCCCTTCGCAAACAACCGCTGCCGCGGCGTCGCTGTCGAGGAACGCCTGAAAATGATTGGCCGAGGTGACGAAGGTAATCTGACCGGCGACGGCGTGAGAAATGCTTGCTGCGCCAGAAATTTCTAAATCTGGGCTATGGTTTAGCTTACCGTTGGCGATGGCCGCCAATTCTTCTAAACGTTTCATGTTCGAGCCATCCATTGATCTGTACTTCAACCAGGGGAATTTACACATCGGCTTGTAGCAAAAACTGCGGGCCCTCTGCCAGATCAATATTTAGTGCAATCTGGCGAAAATTCCTCGATTCATCCGAGCTATTTAAAGGGGCTCCTCCCTTAACCTAGTCTCTCACAATTGCCCTTTTGACGATTACATCCGTACCTTGGCTGACGTGATTACAAATCCAACGTGGCTTTGGCTTTCGTAGATCCGGCTGGCGTTCTACTTCTGTCGAGGGTGTGACGGTTGGCTTGCTGTCGCAAATCGGTTCGCGGTCAACTTTTAAAAAGTGCTGATGACAAATGCCGTTTTGGAGTATATTGGTCAGCCAATGTAACGCGGCGAGACCGCGCATGAAGGTTCAGACCACGCGATAGTTTTGATTGCATTGAGGGCGTCTCATTATTGGGGCTGCCCATCCCGCACCATCCGAGGGCTCATGAATTGAAGACCGAACCCAAGCCACGTAAGAAAAATCCGATAAAGCAAGTCCCCTCCAATTCCTCAACGGATCAAGACTGGACGGTACAGCAGTCGCGCGAACTGTATGGGGTCAGCGGTTGGGCGGAGGATTATTTTGACATTGATAGCAATGGTGATTTGACGGTCACCGCGAAAACCTCAAATGGGAAACCGTCCGTTTCGATGGCAACCATTATAGATGGACTCAATCAACGCGGCTTAAAAACGCCTGTGATGTTGCGAATCGAAAACTTGATTGAAGATCGGGTTTTGAGGCTTAATAATGCCTTTGCCAAAGCGGTTGCCGATGCCAATTACCGAGGCGCCTATCGCGCCGTGTTTCCCATCAAAGTCAATCAGCAGCACCATGTGGTTGATTCGATCATGCGATCTGGGCAAACGTTCAACCACGGTTTAGAGGCCGGTAGCAAAGCCGAATTGTTGGTGGCGCTCGCTTCGGTGTCCTCCAAGGACAGCCTGATCGTTTGCAATGGTTACAAGGACGAAGAGTTTATCGACCTCGGGTTCACCGCCTGCCAGTTGGGCTATCAATGCTTCTTTGTTTTGGAGACGTTGGAAGAACTTGATCTGATCATTCGTCGCGCGAAGCATTTTGATGTTCAGCCCTTGATCGGAGCGCGGGTGAAACTGACCACGAAAGTCGAAGGCCATTGGGCGGGTGACAGTGGCGACCGGAGTCTGTTCGGTTTGACGACGGTTGAACTGATCGGCGTTGTTGATCGGTTGCGTGACAACGATATGTTGGACTGCTTTCGACTTTTGCACTTTCATTTGGGTTCTCAGTTGACCAACATCCGTAACGTGCGCGATGGACTTAAAGAAGCCTGCCAGTACTACATCGGATTGGTGCAGGACGGAGTGCCGCTGGAGTATTTTGATTTGGGTGGCGGATTGGCGGTCGATTACGACGGCACTGCCAGCACAGAACCCCACAGTCGCAACTATAACCTTCAAGAATACGCCGTCGACATTGTTGAAACGGTGATGAAGTCTTTGGACGCCTACGGCATTGATCATCCGGTGATCGTGACCGAATCGGGACGCTGGACGGTGGCGCCTATGTCGGTTCTGATTTTCAACGTGTTGGCGGTCTCTAATTTCGAGCCCGACGATTTGCCGGAGCAAATTCCTGAAGGCTTATGTGATCCGATCCGATCCATGCTGGAGACCTTTGCGATCGTCGGTACGCAGCGGTTACAGGAAAGCTACAACGATGCGTTGTACTACCGTGACCAATTGCGAAAGCTGTTTAGCGCCGGCAAGGTGACGCTGCGCGAACGAGCCTTCGGCGAAAACTTGTATCTGAAGATCGTAAAAGAAATCAGTCAGCGCAGCGCTGATTTGAAACGCATGCCCAGTGATTTGGCTGAACTGAACGAGTCGCTGTCGGATATTTATTACGGTAATTTCAGCGTGTTTCAGTCGCTGCCTGACGCTTGGGCGATCGATCAAGTCTTTCCCGTGATGCCGCTTCATCGGCTCAACGAAGAACCCACGCGGAAAGCCATCATTGCGGATTTGACGTGCGATTGTGACGGGAAACTGGATCGCTTTGTTGGCGGCGATGGAGAAACACAGCGCACCCTGCAACTGCATGAACTGGATTCCAGCCAGCCTTACTATGTTGGCGTTTTTCTGGTGGGAGCCTATCAGGAGACGCTGGGCGATTTACATAACTTGTTCGGCGATAACAACGTAGCCAGCATTCGTATCACCGAAGATGGTGAGGTCGAATTTGTGGAAGAGGTCAGCGGCGACACTATCGCCCAGGTGCTCAGTTACGTCGAGTACGATCCGCAGCAAATGCTGTCGCGTTTTCGTGCCAAGGCGGAAGCTGCGGTCCGGTCTCAACAGATCACCGTTAAAGCGCGGCAGGAAATGGTGCAACTGTTCCGCGACAGTCTGCAAGGTTACACGTACTTTGAAGAGTAGCGCCGGGCGTAAGACGCACTGGGGTTCTTGCCTCGGGTTCGAATGACTCCGTTTGTGAGCGGCAAAGCGCTAACCGCTGGTTCGTGGCCTTTCAATTCCCCGATGTTTCTTCGCAGCGCTCGTTTAACGACGAGCCGGCAGGCGACCGAGTTTGGCTGGGCAAAACGCCGACGCCTGCCGGCTAGTCGTTAAACTGACCAAGGATAGCGCCGTTTGAGAAAATTTATTCTGAACTTCCTAAATCTAGACTGCTTCTCAGCAAACCATCACACCTTAGGCCCTGCCGCGATCACCGCGTCGCTGGCCTTGTCCGCGTACTTTGAGAAATTCTGTTTGAACGACATGGCCAGTTTCCGCGCGACTTGATCATACTGATCAGGATCCGCCCAAGTTCCCTTAGGACGCAAAATCTTCCCCGGTACACCGACGCAAGCTTTTGGAATCGACAGACCAAAGTGATCGTCCTTCACGTAGTCGGCTTGTAGTAGCGTGCCGTTATGAATCGCGTCGATGATCGAGCGCGTGAATTTTAAACTGATACGCGATCCAATGCCGTAAGCGCCGCCACTCCATCCGGTGTTCACCAGCCACGCCGTCGAGTTATGAATCGTCATCTTATCGGCGAGCAGCTCTGCATATTTCGTAGGGTGCCACACTAAAAACGCCGCGCCAAAACAAGCGGAGAATGTAGCTTCGGGCTCGGACACACCGACTTCGGTGCC
>CALDEW010000253.1 GCA_937942355.1 uncultured Pirellulaceae bacterium
GGTAATCGCAGATTGCAGCCACCCCGGACCTGAAAGACGCAGGTATGCCCCCAGCGTGGAAAAAACGCCTTTGGATTGTGCAGTGGCCAGAATCTCACGGTCGCGGAAAACGTTACTCATCAATCGCTCTTATTTAATTAATCAAGGAAATGGAAGTCGGATAGATTTGAAATTCGATCAAACGACCTGTTTGTATTGGCCCGCGCTAAATCTCGCCGGACCGAGGGAGCTTCATCAGGATCCAGTGCGTTACTCAATGCCTTCATCCGCCAAGTACCGCTCGACGTCCAGCGCTGCCATACACCCGGTACCCGCGGAAGTAATGGCTTGACGATAGTAATCATCGGCAACGTCACCGGCAGCATAAACGCCAACCGCCGAAGTGTTAGTGCGAAACGGCTTAGTCCATTGTATATACCCCGATTCGTTCATTTCCAGCTTTCCGGAGAGAAAATCGGTGTTGGGTGTGTGGCCAATTGCGACAAACATCCCGCCGACTTCCAAATCCGAGACCGATCCGTCTTTGGAGTTCTTGATCTTCAATCCGCTGACCAAATCTGTTTCTTCGTTTCCGACGACTTCGTGGACTGTTGAATTCCACAAGACTTCGATCTTGGGATGATTCAGAGCTCGATCGGCCATAATCTTCGACGCCCGGAATTCGTCTCGACGTACGATCATGTAAATCTTGTTGGCACCTTTGAGGTTGGCCAAATAAGTGGCTTCTTCGACCGCCGAATCTCCACCGCCAACGACGGCCAGCGGTTTTCCATAGAACACAGGTAAGGCTCCGTCGCAGACCGCACAGGCGCTGACGCCTTTGTTCTTGTACTTCTCTTCGGACTCAAGCCCCAGCCAATTGGCTCGGGCACCGGTGGCAACGATGATCGTATGCGTTTCGATCGGATCACCGTTTCTGAGCATCACTTTTTTGACGTTTTGCGAAACATCAATATCGACAACGTCATCCGAAACGATCCGCGTTTCGAAATTAATGGCTTGCTGCTTCATCAGCTCCATCAATTCGATCCCCTGCACCGCGTAATGCGGGCTGATGTCCGCCATCGAGTTACGTTTCCGCTTCTCTTTGGGATGGTTAGGGATCGGAGGCAAATTGTAGTGCCGATCTTGGTCAACGGCAGATTCGACGAAGGCGCGGATATTGCCGAACGGGAATCCGGGGTAGTTTTCGACTTCGGTTGTGTAGGCAAGTTGCCCCAAAGGAATCATCTGAACGTCGGTACGCGCAGTGCCTTCGATCAACAGCGGACTAAGGTTCGCTCGAGCGGCGTAGATGGCGGCTGACCAACCTGCGGGACCACTTCCAATGATGACGACTTTTTCCGGCACAATTTACTCCTGTGTATCTTTGAGTTTTGATTTGAGCCGAGATTATAAAACGAAAGTCGGGTTTGTGCAGTAGCCAGCGGCGGCCAAAGTTGGCAAATTCGCAATGGCCGTTCCGCTGCATTGAATCGCGTTTAAGATTATGATTGGCGTTGTGGTCGCGGCATTAAGTCCTGAAGATCTATTGTCCGGCAGGACGCTCGGCCTCGTCTTCTACGCAGTAATCAGAACCCCCAAACACCGATCGATGACCACTCTACTCATTGCACTTGCTTCGTTCGCCGGCTTTATCGTTGCCTATCACACTTATGGCAAATGGTTGGGCTCGAAAATTTTCGAACTTGACGACCAGCGCGTCGTGCCGTCGATCAGCCAACAGGATGGCGTTGATTTTGTTCCGACAAATTGTTCGATTGTGTTTGGACATCACTTCACCAGCATCGCAGGCACCGGTCCGATCGTGGGACCTGCGCTGGCCGTGTTTTGGGGGTGGCTGCCGGCGCTGATCTGGGTGATTTTCGGCAGCATCTTCATTGGTGCGGTTCATGATTTGGGCGCCCTTGTCGTTAGCCTCCGCCACAATGGGCAAACGATTGGCGAAATCGCGGGACGGATGATCTCGCCACGCGCTAAACTTCTATTCTTAGTGACGCTGTTTTTCTCACTGACGGTGGTGTTGGGTATTTTTGGGCTGGTCATTGCGTCCATCTTTGGTGCCTACCCCGAGTCTGTTTTGCCTGTTTGGGTGTCGTTGCCGGTCGCGGTGTGGATCGGGTTGATGGTAAAACGAGGTAGTCCCCACCTGTTGTCGATGTCGCTTTTTTCGCTGGGCCTGATTTATTGTTGCGTCTACTTGGGAGCCTATCATTTTCCGATCGAGCTGAACTTTTCGAATCTAAGCGGTGAAGCGGCGAACTGGATTAACACCAATACGGTTTGGACAGGGATCTTACTGGTCTATTGTGGGATCGCTTCGGTGCTGCCGGTGTGGCTGTTGTTGCAGCCCCGAGACTACGTCAATAGTTTGCAGTTGCTGGCCGCGTTAGCCTTATTGGTCGTAGGGTTAGTCGTCGCGTGCTTCAGTGGCGGTGCCGATCTTTTAGCATCGGCGCCGGCTGTCGTTGCCGAACCTCCTGCGGACGCGCCGCCGATCCTTCCGTTTCTTTTCATCACGATCGCCTGCGGCGCGATCAGCGGATTCCATTGTTTGGTCAGCAGCGGAACCAGTAGCAAGCAACTTAAAAAAGAAACCGACGCCGTCGCCGTTGGGTATGGCAGCATGCTGTTGGAAGGGGCGTTGGCCGTGATCGTAATCTTGGCTTGCTGCGCCGGCGTAGGAATGGGCGAATTCAAGCGCACCAAAGCCGCCGATGGCGTGGTGTCTTACGTGGCGGCGACGAGCGCCGATGGAACGGAGCTAACCGGGCGTCCGGCTTGGGAAAGTCGCTACGGGGCGGGCAAGGCATGGAAAGAGTTCCGCCTCAAGGACATGGTCGGTGCGTTTATTTTTGGAGGCGCTAACTTTCTGACCCAGATCGGCATCCCCATGAAAATGGCGATTGGAATCATCGCCGTGCTGGTGGGAAGCTTTGCCGCCACGACGCTCGATTCGGCCACACGATTGCAGCGCTACGTCATTCAAGAACTGGGACAGACGCTTCACGTCCCACCTTTGACCAACCGCTATGTCGCCACCATTGTGGCGGTCGTTCTTGGTGGTGTCATCGCGATGCAGCCCAACGCAGCAGGCCTGCGCGGTGCCGGCGGTATTTTGTTGTGGCCCCTGTTTGGAGCGACGAATCAATTGCTGGCGGGGTTAGCGTTTATGGTAATCCTGTTCTTCTTATGGCGACGTGGCAAGCCGATTTGGTTTGTGGCGGTCCCGATGGGTTTTATGTTGTTGATGCCGGCGATCGCGTTATTGATTCAGTTGTTTGATCCCACGATTGGATGGGTCAGTAATTTCGAAAATAAAAAACTATTGGCCATAATCGGATTGATAACCTTCGGCATTCAAATTTGGATGCTGGTGGAGGGCTTGATGGCGTGGTCCAAAGCCAAAGGGGTGCTCGAACCGCTGCCGCCATCAGGCCATGGCGGCACTTCGACGGCCAATGAAGGAGGGCGATCATGTTAAACAAATTTCAAATGGGAAAATTCAAGCCATGTAAATTTCGCCAATGCGTTTTCCGTCTACTGATCGGGAGTGCGACGGCCTGCAGTTTGCTTATATCCATGAGCGGATGTGACCAAATCTCAGGCTCACCGATCGTCCAAATTATCGGTGAAGTAACAATGGACCGAAAGCCATTGGCGGATACGATGGTCGCCTTCGTTCCGTTGGAGCTGCGCGGGGCCAACGGGAAGATTACCGAACTCGCGTTTGGAAAAACAGACGCCGCCGGGCGATTTGAATTGCGAACCCACGAAGCCAGAGGGGTCGTGCCGGGAGAATATCGAGTTCTGTTCTATCGCCCTACACCTAGAACGGATGCGTCTGCGAACATCGGCGACGGGACCGACAAGGCTGAATCGAAAATCACCGGGATCTCTTCCGATGCGTCTTTGATACTGGCCGCGATTGAGAGATTTGATTCGCCTGCACAAAAAATGGAAAAACGACTGGCGATGGTTAACGTCGGCGACGTGCCGATGGCCTACAACATCCAAAGCACCCTTCGGCTTACGGTAAAGCCGGGATCTGGAATTATCTATCCAAAATTTGAACTAGACGCACATCCAAAAAATTGAAGTTTTTTTTAATCTGGACGGCGAAAAAAGTTGACTTTGAAGTTGTCAATGAGAATATTGGAGTCTTAGTTTGAGCAACGGAATGCTTTGACAGCAACACTTCCGATTCCTTGTTCAACAGAGGATGCTACCGTGAGCCAGTCGATACTAAAAGCGATCAAAGAGGGCGATTGGACGTTTGAGCCCGAAGCGATTTCCGAGGATTCTTTTGAGTCCACAACTGCATTGCCAGGCACCGATGAAAAGGTCGATGAACTGGCCAAACGCGCTCGCAACGGTCTTCCGTTGTGGCACTCAGCGGATCGCCGGACGTTTGATCAGTCGGAAATTTCCAAGTAGCGATCTATCGTGGTCGAAATCGCGACTAGTTAATTTCTTGATCTTCGCGGGGCAACGTAATTGTCTTCACTAGGTCCCCTCCGCGCAGAAACGCGGCCAGTCCAAACTTGTTCTCGGGCGTCATCGGGACGGTAACGGTAACAGAGACTTCATCGGTCGTGGCGTCAATGAAGTTCGGTTCCACTTTCACTTCGTAGACTTGAATGCGCGTTGCGTCGAGAATCGCTTCGGCTCGTTGTCGGCATCCCGCAGCAGTTGCCCCAGGGATAATTCCGTGACGGACTCCTTCAAATGCCGCGTTCTCAATGGCACATTGCGTGACGTGAATACTTGCGAACTCCACGCCTCCGAAAAGCACAAGAAAGAATATCGGTGCGACCATCGCAAATTCAACTGCGACGCCACCAAAACGATTGCGGCCAATAAACTGTCTGCGCTTACGTTGATTATTCTTTTTCAGCATGGTGTGCCCGTCATTGAAAGAGGTTGGACAATGTGAGTTAGTGGGTTGGTGTAAAATTTTACCACCAAAGCTTTCTATTCGATCAAAATCGCGAATGAGCCGGCCAAACGCTTAAAGATTTTTTCAAGTGTTTCAGCGTCGGGCGCGTGAGATTGAGATCCACCAGTTTCCTCAGCGACGGCAAGCATATCCTCAGTGTTGGCTCCGTCGCTAAACGTAATTGTGTGAACCGTGATTCCCTCATCCGCACAAAGTTCCGCTTCGCCCAACGGGCCATCACCTTGATTGTGTTTGCCATCTGTCAAGCAAACGATGACTTTATCCACTTGATCGGAACCATGTGACGCAAAATGCTGTCGTGCTTCTCGAATCCCAGCGCGAATATTCGTAGCTCCGAACCAAATGCTATCCATTCGGTTAGCCATTTCGTCTCGAATTAAATTAAGATCCTGACTTAAAGGAGAATCGAGAGAGGATTCGGCGACAGTCGTTTCGACATCTGCACATGTTCTTGTTGATTCCGAAGCGAAGGTAACCAAGCCAACTTTCTCACGCACTTGCGACGCATCTAATTCTCGCAAGAACGCCGCCACGGCCTCATTCAGTGCCACCCAACGGGACGAAGGAAGGGGCTTTCTGCAAAAACGACTGGTTTTCTCGGAGTCCGAAAGCTCGTTGAGAACGTCGTATTTCATTGAACCTGAACGATCCAGTACCAAGATGATTTCGACGTCCCGAAAACTGGAAGTGGCTTGCTGAATGGTTTCAAATGTAGGGTTTCCGTACAACTGACCGAAGAATAACTTGCTGGGTCCTTCCACAGAATCGGCTGTCCTTTCCGCTCTTACGGTGACAGAATTGAAGGGAGTTTGCCCCTCGGTGACCGAATAACTGCCATCGCTGCCCTCAACCGCTCTACCGAAAATGATCTGATCGTTGTTTAACGTCAGCGGTTCTCCGGCGACAAAATTAGACTGCCCGATCAACTTTGCAGACGCGATCGCAGCATCAACGTCGCCGCCGGTGCGGGCCAGCGTGTCTGCGGCCGCTTTGGAACCGAGATCCGCAATCACACGCACTTCATTTCTCGTCTTCTGCATGTACGCATAGTCGACCGCGAAACCAAGGATGACCAAAAGGATCGGGAGCAGGATAGCAAACAGAACAATGATTGCGCCTTGTCGATTTTTATTTTTCTGATGCATGGTAGATCTTTTTATTAGGGTCGCAATGCCGTGACAGCCGCCTCGACGGTGCGAGCCGTTATATAACTGTTTTTAAGTTCAGTACTTAGTTCGATGCGGAACTGATCGCCTGACTCTAATTCACTGAAGGCTGTTCCAAAGGTTTCAATATTCAGTGTGTATTGATCGATGCCGCGTGAGGACATAATCGTCGCGACACGACTGGTGATATCTTCTTCGGTTGAAGTTCGTTTCAGCCCAACCAAAGCGCCCTCATGTGCAGCCGATGTAAGGGTTTGGCCTCGGAAGATCCCTGTGTTTGCTTCGATGCAGCCAAAAACAACCATCAACATCAAGGGAAGGCAAACTGCCACCTCCACAATTACAGCTCCACGCGATTTCGCGCGACAACTGCGTTTTGGAGAGCGTCTAATTTTTCGGTTTAAGGGATGTCTCATTCTGAAGTGTCACATTTCCAAGGTGTTCGCTGACAATTGACGGGGAAAATCTGCAGCTTGTTTTTGGAAGATAGGTCTCAGATCTAGGTGAAGTCGTCCGAGCCCTCTGGAAAGGCTAACTTGCCCGCAAAAGGAAGTTAATTATTACCAACCTAGCGGTTGTAGCGATTGCTCGGAGACATCAGCCGTATTCGAGGGCTTCCAGAACTTTAGAGAATCTTTGAAAAGAATTCTTAGACAGTTCAAAGGGGTTATTTCGCCGCCCATTTAAAGTTTGCCACGATTAGTGCTCACAAAGCACTTCCCGACTCTAACTGTGGTGTACCTTTTCGAGACCGATCTTCCCGGTTGCTGGCAACGCTACGTTTGCCTCTTGGATGTTTCCCATTGGGAATCATTGAAGGCAACGCGATCACGAACAAATAAGAGCACACACGCATGAGCATCTCCCAAACTAACGAAAACGACTACGATCTTCTCAAGCAACGTATTCATCAAAAACTAATCGGCAAGCTAGACCTAAGCCGAGTCGGTGAACTCGAAGGTGACGTCCTTAAACGCGAAATCCGCGGCGTCGTCGAAATGTTGTGCGATGGCGAGAACAATCTTCTCAACCGCAACGAGCGTGACCGCTTGGTGGAAGAAGTTCTCGACGAGACCTTTGGTTTGGGGCCCTTGGAACTACTTCTGAAAGATCCAACGATCAGCGATATTTTGATCAATGGCCCCAAGAATATTTACTGTGAACGCGGCGGTAAGATGGAAAAGACGAATGTCGTTTTCCGTGACAACGCCCACCTGCTGCAAATCATTGACCGCATCGTTTCAAAAGTCGGTCGCCGCGTCGACGAAACTTGCCCGATGGTCGATGCTCGTTTGGAAGACGGTTCTCGTGTCAACGCGATTATCCCGCCACTGGCACTTGACGGTGCCGCGATGTCGATTCGTCGTTTTGGTTCCAACCCGCTGAAGCTGGAAGACTTGCTGAACTACAAGGCTTTCACCCCCGAAATGGTAATGTTGCTCGAAGGTGCGATGAAGGCTCGGCTGAACATCGTCATCTCCGGCGGTACCGGTTCTGGTAAAACGACGCTGCTGAACACGTTGTCTGCCTTTATCAGTAACGAAGACCGTATCGTCACGATCGAAGACGCGGCTGAAATTCAGCTGCAACAGGATCACGTCGTCCGTCTGGAGACGCGCCCGCCAAACATCGAAGGTAAAGGTGCCGTTTCGGCGACCGACCTGGTTAAAAACTGTCTTCGTATGCGTCCGGAAAGAATCATCATCGGTGAGTGTCGTGGACCAGAGACGTTGGACATGCTTCAGGCGATGAACACGGGTCACGAAGGATCGCTCACCACGACCCACGCTAACACGCCTCGTGACTGCGTTGCACGTATGGAAACGATGATCATGATGTCTGGTTTTGAACTGCCAATTAAGGCGATGCGGCAACAGATTGCCAGCGCCGTCGATTTGATTGTGCAAGCGAACCGTCTTCAAGGTGGTCCGCGAAAGATCACTCGCATCACAGAGATCTGCGGTATGGAGAATGACACCATCGTGATGCAGGACATTTTCAAGTTTGAAAAACAGGGTGTCGACGAAAACGGTCGCGCCAAAGGTCGATTCGTTTGCACGGGTGTTCGTCCTAAATGTATGGACAAGCTCGAAGCGATGGGAATCAAGCTTCCTGCGAGCATCTTCCGCGAACGCGTCATGATGGAAGATTAATGGCTGATTCACGCCGCGATGAATCAGGCATCAAAGTAACAACAAACAACAGTCCCAAAAACTAAAACCGTAAACGCACAAGTCGCTCAACTCACGAGTTAGTCCCATGTTTCTATATATTATGATCGGTGCCATTGCCGTCGGATGCGCTGGCTGCCTTTATGCTGCCGCGATCCTCTTAGGATTTGGCAACGACAACGAACAAATCGAAGATCGTCTTGCCTCGCTGACAAAGAACGGCGGCCGCGGTGTCGCTGGCGGCGGAAAAGCAACTTCTGCCGAGATCAACTCACTGCTACGCGAAGAAGCAACGGGAGCAGTCGATGAGTACCTGAAGAAGCTTCAGCTGGGAAAATTCATCTCCCAAGCAGGGCTCAACTGGAGTGTTTCCAAATTCGTCACACTTTCAGTTGTCTCGGGCACACTTGCGGCCGCAGCCTGTGTCTTCCTTTTGCCAGGAACATTTAAACTCGGAGCATTGCCGGTGGGTTTGATGTTCGGAGCAATTCCTTTTGCTTACGTTTGGTTCGTTCGTAAACGGCGGCTTGGAAAATTCGGAGATCAACTCCCCCAAGCGATGGACTTGATGTCCCAAGCGATGCGAGCGGGACAGAGTTTGCCGGCAGGTATTCAACTTGTAGGTGAGCAAATGGAAGCCCCGTTAGGGCCTGAGTTCCAACGCTCTTTCGAAGAACAGAACCTGGGTGTCAGTCTGACCGACACGCTGCAAGACATGGCCGACCGAATCCCCAACCTCGACCTGAGGTTTCTCGTGACCGCGGTTGTGCTGCAACGTCAAACCGGTGGTGACCTCGCGGAGATTCTGGACAAGATCGGCTATCTCTGCCGCGAACGGATGCAGATCAAAGGTCAGATCCAAGCCCTCACCGGCGAAGGTCGCATCTCCGGAATCGTACTTTTGGCTTTACCTCCGGTTCTCTTTGGAGTGATGCTCAAGCTGAACTACGAATACACAATGTTGTTGTTCAACGAACCGATGGGAAATCAGATGTTGGCCGGTGCCATCGTCATGCAGATCATCGGTGCGCTTTGGATTAACAAAATCATTACGATCAAGGTATAGGGCCAAGGTAATAACGTGAACAGCATATTTTTTATTCTAGAGACTGACTACAGCTTAATCGTGCTTGGCGTTGCAATCTTTGGTTGCGTCGCAGCTGCAGCATGGTGGTTTGCCGACAGTTTTTTCGACAACGAGACTCGTTCGGAATCGCGACTGGATGAACTGCGAAACCGTCGCAGTGGTGGCGCAGCAGAAAAACAAGGAGGAGCCAAGGCTGGAATCGCAAAGCTATTGGAATCCGCCAGCCCTACCGTTTCTGATGCCCTCAAGCCCAAGAACGAAAAGGAAGCCAATAAACTTAAAGACAAATTGGATTCTGCTGGATTTCGGCACGATGCAGCCCCAGCATATTTTACGACACTCAAATTGTTCAGCGTTATTGCCGGTTTGTTTGTGGGTGGGCTAGGGTCAGTGTTGGTCTACGGACTTACGGCGAAAGCGTTGATTGGTCTGATCATCTTCGCCGCTATCTTTTACTATCTGCCCGAACTCATCGTCAGCTTCATCGCATCGTCTCGAAAGAACAAGATCTTCTTGGGACTGCCTGATGCGTTGGACTTGATGGTCGTCTGTGTCGAAGCCGGTTTGGGACTGGACCAAGCTATGCGTCGTGTGTCTGACGAATTGTTTAAATCCCACCCCGTCATCGCGCACGAGTTCAAGCTTTGTAATCAACAATTGCAGATGGGTTCTACCCGCGAAACAGTTTTGACCGAACTGGGGGCTCGTAATGGAGTCGCCGACCTTAAGACGCTGTCCTCGGTGATGATTCAGGTTGACCGTTTTGGTACCAGCGTTGGTAAAGCTTTGAGAACACAGAGCGACGCGATGAGAGTTCGCCGTCGTCAGATCGCTGAAGAGAAAGCGGCCAAGACGGCCGTTAAGTTGATCTTTCCATTGGTGCTGTTCATCTTCCCCGGAATCTTCGTGGTACTGGTTGGACCGGCGGCGATTCGCATGGTCGAAGAACTTGGCAAGATGCGAGGCGAGTAAGCCAACTCGGATTCAAACCCAATTTCGAACGAGTTAAGCCGCTTTCTTTAGCGGCTTTTTCTTTGCCAATTCAGTGGGCTCGGATTCCATCTGATCGATCTGAATCACGCCGGCCTCTTCATCCCCGTTTTCAGCCTTTCGCTTGGCGCTAAGATCTTCAATCACGCCGAGAACCCTAGCCTCCAGCAAATCCAACTCAGCAATAATCTCATCCTGGCGGTTCAAGAGAGACGTAACGATTTCCAATTCAGCGGATTGACCGACGGGAGTAGAATCGTTTGACATGAACTATCACTTGGAAAATGTGAACTTTGATGCTTAACCAGTTCCTCCACGGCCTCGATTTGATGGCCGGAGTCTCATATTGAGTTACATCGGCGCTCCCAAGGCTTTTCTGACTTCAATGACTTCAATGACTTGGATAACGAACAACCGAACTAGGCCGGCGAGCTAAATTGGGGCGGTTAGGCTGAAGATATTCGCACAATCTTCCCATCTGCCCAATATTTGGCCGTTTATTCCGATCGCGATCGGTTTTCACTTTCAGGTATGGACAAAAAGCCGATAAATAGGGTAGAATCCCTGATTCAAATCAAATATTGGGTGGGCGTTCGGTCTTAGGCAGGATTTTTTAATTCGGGCCTGCGGTCAGCGTTCGCGAATCAGTCCCTTTTTTTCCAACATAGAAAGGTAGACATGCACGAAACATTACACTTGGAGACGAAATGGTAAAGCTGTTGGTACGCGAGAAGGAATCTATTCAGGAGGCTGTTCGCAGATTCCGTAAGCTGGTCGAACGCAGTGGCATCAAGAAGGAAATGCGCCGACGAGAATACTACGAAAAACCAAGTGAAACCAATCGCCGCGCGAGACTTCGCGCCGAACGTCGTTCGAAACGCAATCGCATGTTGGCCAAACGATAAGCATTCAGTGGCCGGTAAGCCAAATTGCGACCGGCCAAGAACTGAGTAACCGTTACAATCGGTACAGGGCATCCGTTTCAAGGGTGCCTTTTTTCGTGCGCCGATCGCATGGGCCAATTTTGGACATGCTCCCAAGAAAGAAACTCAAAACTGTGCTTCGACGATGGCCGCCCATGGATTGCGCCGGCCCGCGTCTGAGGGCCTTAATTGCCAATTATTGCCGTGGAAAAGGGGCTTTGGAAGCTTGAAGAACGCTTGGTGCTGGACTAATGTAGGTCTGTCCGAATCCCACCGAATTCCGCTCTATGAAGTCACATCAAACGATCGCATTTGCAGGTCTCGTACTCTGCAGCCTTCTCGCGGTGATGCTTTCGAGCACCCTGATGGCGACTCTGCAGAATCAGCCTATCACCAGCGAAAACCAACGCCCCATTTCCGATGTGGTTCTTGCGGCGGGTAAGGCGCAGACGGAGGACTTTTTTGCTCCAGAGTTACCTCCACTGATTTTGTCGCCCGACGCGCAACCGTTGAACCGGTCAGGTCAATCATCTGCTGAAAGTTCGCGCGCGATCACAGCCAAGAATCAGCCCGGCAATCTCAGCAGCCCCACGACCAGATACTTTCGCCCGTTGGCCCCACAGTTCGGATCTCAAACCCGTGGCCAATTTGAAACTGGTGGAATCAGTGATCAAGACGGGCAAGGTGGCTTCGGCTCTCGGCGCTCAAACAACATCCCCCCCGTCGGAATCAATCCACCGCAAAGGGAAAATGCTAATCGAGGAAACTTCTCCGGCAGCCAAGACCGAAGCTTCGAAAGTGAGCGCGGATCCTTAGAGTCTTCCAACGGTGCGCCGTCTGGGTCGCCCGCACAGGACTACTACGATCGGAACCGTGCAGATTCCTTCGCGCCTCCCGGTAGTAGCAACAACGATCAACCCGCAGCCAGACGCGGAAATCGATTCGGCGAGGGTTTCGAGGACATCGACCCAGAACTGATGCGTCCAGAATCTGCGTACGGTGCCGGCAGCAACGGACCACATAACGGGCGGACCGGTGGTTCGACCGATCCGTCCACACTTCGCCATTCGCCAATGGGCCAACCCTCTCCGATCATCAGCGGCCCCACGACTGCTTCCTCGTCTATCGGCAGCGGAACCTTCTTCCCGTCATTGCCCTCAGCGCCAATTGGATTTGGATCCAGTGGGATTGGGCCGCGCGGAATTGAATCGCTTCACCCGGGCACCTGCGGTTGCGACCGGTGCACGGCGGTAACCGGTCAAACATGCAAAACTTGTTGCCAGCCCCTGTGCGTCACCAAAACGATCCTTGTTCCCGAGCTGTTCACGATCTATCGCACGGTCAACGAAACCCACTATCGCCCGGAAGTAAAAGAGGTTCCCTACTTCCGCGAAGAAACGGTGACCCATCGGGTTCCGGTGATTGAGAAGTTCCCGGTCATTGTCAAAGAGCCGCGGATTCGCAACTTCAAGACCTACCGCAAAGAGGAGTACCAAACTCCGCGCGAGGTCAGCTACACCGTGATGGTCCCCAAGCCTAAAACGCGCCAAGTGCCATCCGAACGCGTTGAAACGTACGAAGTTCCTGAAGAGGAGCAGTACACCGTGATGGTACGCAAGGAAAAGCAAGTCCGGAAAACGAAATACAAGATCGTCAAAGACAAAGAACCGGTCTTCAAAGAGTACGTTGTGATGGTGCCACAACAACGCAAACGCATCATGATCGACTATGAAACACGGAAGAGAGAGTTCATCCGCAAAGAGCCGTTCACGGTGATGGAGGAGCGGGAGCTTGAACGGAAGGTGATTCGCTACCGCAACGAAATCGAAGAAGTGAAGATCGAAGAAGAGTACTTTGAATATGTAAAGCGCGAAGGGACTTGGAAATCTCCGCGCGTTAAAATGAAAAAATCCTCTATCCCCGGAAAAGAAGAATTCCTGCAGTACCGCGAAATCGATAAAACTGCCGAAGAAACCATTGTCATCCAGGAACGAAAAAAGGATGAAATTGAACAGACGTATACTGTGACTGTTCCCTACAAAGAAGAAATCGAAGAAGTCTACTGGGAAAACGAACCCTACGAAGAGATGGTCAGTCGGCCATCGATCACCAAGACCCTTAAATCACGTGACGTCGTGAAGCCTTACCGGGTGAAGATTCCCTACGTGGAACATGTTCCGCAGATGTACTCGATCAACATCCCCTACGAAGCCAAGTCAACAAAGTATCGTGTCATACCGCATCAAATTCCGGTCACGAAATACCAGACGGTGAAACGGGACATGGGCCGCTGGGTGACCGACACCGTTTCGGTAGACACGTTTGAGGAAGGCCATGATCGTTGTGGCTGCCCCACCTGTTGCCCTCAGGCACGCACCATCAAGCAAACTCGCTGGGTGCCCAATGTGGTGACTCAGTCCTTACCGTACACGACTTTTAAAACGGTCAAGAAACGCATCCCTTACGAAGTGCCTGAAATCAAGTACCGTCGTGAGCCTCGCCAAAGAATGATTCCGGTAACAAAATACCGAACCGAGGTGCGTGAACGGGTCGAAAAAGTCTATACCTACGAAACGTCAACCAAACCGGCCAGCTTTCCAGTGACCAAGTTCCGTATGGTGCGAAAAGTGCGTCCGAAAACAGTCACCGTTTACCGCGAAGAACCTCGGACTAGAACGATCCCAATTAACCGGTACGAAAAATCTGAAGAAACAAGGATCATCCCTTACAAGGTAAAACAGGTCCAACCCGACGTACGGGACATCGACCTGCCCATCTGGATCGATCAGCGCGTGGAGGTTGATGAATCCTTCACATACACCGAACCGATTCCCAAGAAACGGACTATCGTCAAGAAAGTAACGGTCCGACGACCTTATGAAGACATTGAAAAGTTCACCGTCAAAGTGCCGCAAATCCACTACAAAGATGTTGCCGAAGTCGAAGAATACGATGTCGAAGTGCCTCGTGAAGTCACTTACACCGTTGAGGTCCCTGAGGTACGCGTCAAGAAAGAGTTCATTGAAGTTGAACGGAAGGTGCCTTACGTAGAAACCTCGACCGTCGTAGAAATGGTGCCCGAGGTGAAGACGCGACGCGTTTACAAATCGCGCGAACGGACTGTTACCGACATTCGTACCGAAACGTATATGACATCGGAACCGGAAGTGGTCACCAAAACCGTCTATGACACCAAGTACCGTGACGTCCCCGTATTCCAGTCGGAACTGTACTGGGAAGACGTAACCAAAATTCTCAAGCGCACCGTCTTCAAAGAAGTGACTCGCAAGGTCAAACGTCCGGCGATGAAGAAGTACAAGGTCAACGTGCCTTACCTGGTTCGCGTCCGTGTCCCCAAACAGGTAACTCGCATGGTGCCGCGCCAGATTACGATCCCGATCGAAGTCTGTTGTGAAGAATGTTGCACCGAATTCACTGATCTTGCAGACGCCTGCGGCAGCTACGTTCAATACGGTATCCGGCGCGTAAGAAGCTGGGTCAACGGTCTGTGGTAAAGCCCACCCCGTAGTTGGGGCTCTTAGCCCGAACACAACAGCGGAAAGCCGGCTCACTGCCGCGGCTCTAGGCAACGCGATCCCTCGCTTACGCTGTCGGGTTGGGATGCTGGCCGATCCAACGAAGACACTATCGATTCGGGATGAGATGTAATTCCGCGCTGACTCTGTCGGGTTAGAATGTGAAGACTTCCCAACCCGAACGCGTAAGCGAGGGAATGCCTAACCAAGAAACGCCCCCAACCCGTTCACAGGTAAGTCCTTCTAAACCTAGTTATCAAGCCCTTTAATATCCTGAGCATCTAAAGTGTAAGTTACGACGGTGGCCAGCGAATTCTTATTCCAGATCCAACGAATGCTACCACGCTCCGCCCACCATTTCTGTCGATTCAAGTTTGAATTTTGTTTCAATCTACGAGTACACCACGCCTTAATGTCGGCACGTACTTTCTCAGGCTTGGTCTCGTTAGCGGAAACGACCGCATGGACATGATTGGAACGGCAATTGACCGCGTGCAATTGCCATCGGCGATGCTCGCATGTTTCTAGAACCTGTAGCTCTACGGTTTTTCTTTGCTCAATAGTCAAGCGACAAGCATCTTCGGTCATCCTAGAGCTGCATTCAAGCTGCAGCTTTGGCTTTGGCAACTGCCAACCGCGGTGGTAGTTGACCCAACCTTTCTCGTCTCCCGGCAGCCAAGTCCATAAGTAGGCCAAGTGATAAAGTAAGCGATGGGATCGCCCATCAACTCGCTGCCTAAGTCGGTTCTAACCGAACGATTGTTGTTCATTAATTTTTCTTCGACAAAACCGACAATTTTCCTGCTCCGATTCTGTAAGGGGGAGATTTAGAAGTCAAGGCAGCGCGATCCCTTGCTAACGCATTCGGGTTGGGATGTCAGGTAATCTCTTGCTTATGCTGTCGGGGTGGGATGTGATGTAGTCCCGCGCTTAGGCAATCGGATTGGGATGTTAAGGCTTCCCAACCCGACAGCGTCAGCGAGGGATTGCCCAACCAAGAAACGCCCCACTCCCCAACGCAATCGGGTGGGATGTTGGATCGTAGGTTCAGTTTTTACTGTGGTCGTATTCGTCGATGTTGGACGTATCCAATTCCTCTTTGAATCCGTCAGCAGCAACGACAACGATCTCCCCGTGCAGCGCTGATTGCTTGGCGTTCACGTTATGGTATCGGGACAATTCAAGAATCGCTAAGAACACGCCCACCATCGCAGATTTATGCATCGCTGGTTCGAACAGATCTGAGAACGAGACCTGTCCCTTTTTGACGATGCGCGAATGGATACGCTGCATATAGACATGAATTGGCGTATCGTCATAGAAGATACTTTCTTCGGTCGCAGGACGATTGTTTCGTAACACCCTTCCAAAAGCACTCACCAGATCCCACAGTTCAATCTCGTGGATGGGCTGATCGGCGGGGTCAACCTTACCTGGAGGTGCATCATTGGCAACGCGCGCGAAACGGTGTTTCCATGAAACATGGCGCTCTTCCAACATCTCCTGCGCGTCCTGGAACCGCTTGAACAACAACAGCCGCTGAACCAAATTCTCACGTGGGTCCGCTCGGTACGCAGACTCCTCTTCAGGTTCATGTTCGTTGCGAGGCAAAATCGCACGCGCCTTTATTTCGACCAATTGACTGGCGACGTCAATGAAGTCGCCCACCAGATTGATCGAAATCGCTTGGAGGACTTCGATGTGTTGGAGATACTTTTCCGTCAGATCAGCCAGCGCGATCTCGGTGATCTGAACTTCGTGACGCTTAACCAAGTGCAATAACAAATCGACCGGACCGCGAAAGATATCTGTGTCGACTTGATAGGCCAAAGGAAATCCTGATGTCTTCGGGGATTAGGCTGCTTCGGGGAATAGGCTGCGCAACGAACCGGCGGCTAGCGCCCTGCCGCTCACGATTAAGGCCGGACGAATTTCAAATGCGGTGCAACCAACTTCTATTAAACCTCATCATACTGAGACGACAACTTCGAGGAAATGCAGAGTTTGCCCCCAAAACCATCACTTGGATAACTGTTACCTACCCGACAAATTTCCAGAGACTCTCTTTTCACCAGTTGTTTTCCTCAAAACGGTTATACAGGTTGTTTTTTAAGCGTCGGCGCGCTTTGGTAAAGAGAAGAAAAGTCAGTAGTTTCTTCGGAATCAAGCAGAACAGATTGCCGATAACTTACATATCAGCCAAACCGCCCTCTTTACCTACTTCGACAACACGACCTGACCCGTGGAGTTTGCGATCTCAGTTTGGGGAGCATTCACCGCGACCGCGTTTGGCACTTCTATAACAAAAAAGGAGATTTGCTGAGGATGCAACAGGATCCAAATCAAGTCAACACAATTAATAAACTACGTCTCTTTGTCACACAAACCCTCTGCCACCATAACGATTTTGAAGAAGGAATTTTCCAAGTCACCGAACGAATCCTGACACGCGGCCAGCATCCTTGCGGCATCTTCTTTTGCCTCCATGGACCACGCAGCGTCAAACTAACTGCCGTTTGGGAAACTGAAAACAATTCAATTTTGTTTTATGGATCGACAGGCGAACGATTTCAAAAGACATCGTTGCCACAAACGTTGCAAATTGATCGTAGCTAAAAATACACAACCAACAACAAGCTTGAAGCCCGACCCCGTTTCGCCTTCAAGCACATAAAGGATACTGCCATGCTGGTTCTTTCCAGGAAAGAAAGCGAAAAGATTATGCTAGGAGACTCGATTGTATTGACAATCGTGCGTGTTTCAGGAGACCGAGTTCGGTTGGGAATTGAGGCCCCATCTGACATGCTGATTTTACGGAAAGAGTTAGACCAAGCCGCAGACTTACCATCGGCCGCGACGACGCCGGGAGAATTACCTGCCACCATCGCGCCACCAACAGCAGCATAGTCGATCAAACCTTCGACGACGGACTGATATTTGCCATTTTCCCCTTTGGAACTTTTACGTGCTAACTATTTTATTCTTTACTTTCGTTTTCGGAACTTTTCGAACCGCGAAGACGGCACGCATATTCTCTTCGTTGGGCTAACCCCTGACGAACCATTGGTTAGAATCAAGCATGGCTTCATTTCAAACCCGATTCGAACATCAACAGACGCGCGAGGCGGTCACCCAAAAGTTGCGGAGATTCTCAGAAGTCATCGCAAAAGATCTGCCCAATGGCGTCTCTGATGTGAACGAAAGCTGGAACGGTGATGGCTCGATGAATTTCGAGTTCAAAGCGATGGGAATGCCGCTGGCGGGAACGATGACCGTCGGCGATGATCATGTTCGGGTAGAAGGTAAGATGCCTTTCGCCGCCCTGCCCTTCCGCGGAGCGATCGAAAGTCAGATACGAGAGCAGTTGGAGATCGCGCTGGGCGACGATTGCTGAATCGGCCGGTAGGAACCGGCCCTACCCTGTATCACAACGCCTTGCGATCGAGCGCCTTATTATTGGGCCGCGCCAAATTGCTGATCAACCCGATCTTCTCAAGCAACGCAAGTGTTATGTAAGTCACATCGACTTCCCACCAGCGGTGGCCGTGCTGCGCCGATCGCGGGTCGGCGTGATGATTGTTGTGCCAACCCTCTCCGTTGGTAAGAATGGCGAACAACCAGTTGTTTCGGCTGTCTTCGCGCGTTTCGTAATTCCGGTAGCCCCACATGTGGGCGGCGCTGTTGATCGCCCAAGTCACATGCCACGTATAGACCGTCCGCATGATGACGCCCCAAAAGAAAAACTGAGCCGTGATTTGAATGACGCCAGCGGTCGACGACGCAAACATTAGCCCCGCGATCACACCGGCGATAGTGAAAGGGATGGTGTGTACGGCATAGACCAACACCCAGTTAATTCCCTTCTGCAACCACATGTAATATTTGTCTTGCATCAAGTCACGGCAATAACGGTCGTAGGCCGAGATTTTACTCAGTGCCCGGTTTTCGATGAACATCCATCCCATGTGAGACCAGAACGCGCTGACACGTGGAGTGTGCGGGTCGGGTTGGTGATCGGAATGCTGATGATGAATACGGTGAACCAATACCCACCGCGCCGGCGAATCTTGCAAACTGCAGACGCCCAATGTCGCCAACAGATACTCAAACCATTTTGGACAATCGAAACCTCGATGCGTCAATAACCGGTGGTAACCAGCCCCGATTCCCATCGAAGTAAAGATATAATTCCCGATCGGAAGAAACCCAACTCCCCACCAAGAGAAAAAATACGAGGTAAACATCAGCGGAATTAGCAGGTGAAAAGCCACCACCGGGACGACATATTCCCAAATGATGCGGCTCTTCTCATCAACCATCTCCGGCCGTGGGACGCGATTCTCTCTTTTGTCAGGCGAATCTGCGTGGGCGTGAAGATCCTTTGCCTGCTGATCGCGCTGCTCACTTTGGCTCTGAGCAACTTCAGCTGCATTGGAGTCTGAGCTTGGAGTATCTTGTTTAACGTCGGTCGCCATGTTGTTTTCTATCAATTTAAGGTTTTCTAGGCTCACTTGCCTTCTTGGCAGTGAAACCTTTTCTCGCGCCCCAGTTTAATATCCAGCGGTTAACCTTCAAACGGCAAAACAGCCATCACCAGCTCGCAATTTTGTCGCGATGTTGACACAATTAGGTGCAGTGATGACCTCCTTATATGCGGTTTAATCGCGCTAGTGGGAGTATATCGCCGACCTAGCGATAGCCAACAAAACTGTTGCACCGATGATCTTAACCTGTATTTGGTTAGTCTTTTCACCGCCAAGTAAGAAAAAAGACAACGGCAGCGACTAACAACTGACAACGGTACAGTTATTGCTCACTGTCTCCTGTTAAACTGACATCAACAATTTTAGAATCATATTCAGATTCAAATAGTTCTTTGGGGAAAAACTTGATCATGAACGCCAAATCAACTTTTACGTTCTGCATGTTAGCAATCGCCTTGGTCGTTGGGGTAGTCTTTGCCCAGGGGCTTGGATCGAATGCTCAAGCGAAACCAGTTCAAGACGGGGGCCACACCGAGGCCGCGCCCTCGTCGAACGCTCTCTCTGATTCCACCGTACAGCCTAAGGAGATGAAATTGGAAACTGCGACATTTGGAGCCGGATGTTTTTGGTGTGTCGAGGCCGTTTTCCAAAGTCTCAAAGGCGTTGAGTCCGTGGAATCAGGTTACATGGGAGGGCATACGATCGACCCGACTTACAAACAAATTTGCACCGGGATGACAGGGCACGCTGAGATTATTCAGATCAAATTCGATCCAGCGGTGATCTCGTTCAAAGATCTCTTGGAAGTATTTTGGAAGACTCACGACCCAACGACCCTTAACAAGCAAGGCAACGATGTCGGAACACAGTATCGTTCCGCCGTGTTCTACAACAACGATACGCAAAAAGAGCTGGCCGAAAAATACAAGACGAAGCTGAATGAATCGGGCGCGTTTCGCGCACCTATCGTCACCGAAATAACGGCGGCAACCAAATACTATCCCGCAGAGAAATATCACCAGAACTACTGGAACACGCAGGGCAAAGGTAATAGTTACTGCCGAGCCGTAATTCCGCCGAAGTTGGAGAAGTTGAAAGCTGCGTTCGCTGATAAGTTGAAGGAGTAGGCCTCGGGCGGAACCTCGACGTCCCGTGAAGCCTCGCATCTCGCATCTTTATAAGATAAACCGGCTCAAGTCCTCGTCTTCAGCAATATCCCCCAGTCGTTGCTGAACATAAGCCGCATTTACCACCACCCTGCCCTGCCCCATGTCCGGTGCTTCGAAACTGAGCTCTTCCAGCAACCGTTCCAACATCGTGTAAAGTCGCCGGGCCCCGATGTTCATCGTCGTTTCGTTGACTCGACAGGCGACATCCGCCAGCGCCTCGATTCCGTCTTCAGCAAACTCAAGTTCGATTCCCTCAGTCGCAAGCAACTGGCTGTATTGGCGCGTCAAACTGTTGGTCGGTTCGGTCAAAATACGGACGAAGTCGTTTTGGGTCAAATCATTCAGCTCGACGCGGATGGGAAACCGCCCCTGTAGCTCCGGCATCAATTCGCTGGGCTGGTTTTTGTGAAACGCACCGGCCGCCACAAACAGAATGTGGTCGGTTCTAATATACCCATGCTTCGTTTTGACCGACGTGCCTTCCACAATCGGCAACAGATCGCGTTGCACGCCCTGCCGCGAAACGTCTGCGGACTTACCCTCGGTCGCGACGACCTTATCAATCTCGTCAAGAAAAATGATACCGTAGTTTTCAGCAACCTCGATCGCTTGATCATCTATCTTCTCATCGTCCAAGAGGCTGTCGGCTTGCTGGTCAAAAATAATTTGGCGAGCACGATCGACCGAGACCTCCCGTTTGACTTTGTTGGTGGGCATGATTTTGTCCATCATGCCTTGAAAATCGACGTCCATCTGTTCCAGGTTCATTCCCCCCATCATGATCGGAGAAGACTTTTGATCGATGACGATCTCAACGTTGCGGGTTTCCAGTTTCCCATCGTCCAACATCTTCCCCATTTTTTCGCGCGTCCGCCGATAGGACTCTTCGGCTTCGATTATTGATTTGTTAATGTCGTCGGCTTCTGGTGAATCGGCTTCTTCGGCAAATGGATGATTTGAAAAACTGACCGGTGGTTCCGGACAGAGCAAGTCCAGCAATTTTTCGCGCGTGTTTTGGTTGGCTTGGTCTTTGACCTTCTCTTTTTCTATTCTGCGGACCAGCGCGATCGAGTTATCTAACAGTTCGCGCACCATGGATTCAACATCACGTCCGTAATAGCCAACTTCGGTGTACTTGGTTGCTTCGACCTTGATGAAGGGAGCGTTAGTCAATTTCGCCAACCGCCGTGCGATTTCGGTTTTACCGACGCCAGTGGAGCCGATCATCATGATGTTCTTGGGCGAAACTTCGGCCCGCATCTCTTCAGACAGCTGCTGGCGACGCCACCGGTTTCGAATGGCGATCGCGACGGCGCGTTTTGCATCGCCCTGCCCCACGATGTATTGATCCAACGCCGAAACAATTTCGCTGGGCTTCATCGGCGTGGCCAAAGTTTGGTTCTGTGAATCAGCTTTGCTGGATGCCATGACTGAAAACTCTGTGAGAAGATCCTTAAGAATTATCCTGAGGCAAGTAACGAAACGGGTTGATTTTCGAAACCAAAACCTCAGAGACACAAATCGCGATTTGTCGGCCAAACCGTTCGTCGACTGATTCCATGATCATCAACGGCTATTTGCGCACAAAAAAACGCAGCTCAAGCAGACTGCTCAAGCTACGAAATTTTACTCTACCGACAAATAACGGGAAACCATCTCAACAGAGACTCATTCTCGGTCTGGCGATAATTAGCTGGCTTTACGTTGACGACGCAGAAATAAACCTGACATTCCGGCCAAAAGCAACATCGGGGTAGATGGCTCTGGAACCGCAGAAGCCCCTCCCGCGAGAGTCAAATTAGCGAACCGTGAAGAAGCTCTGAACGGATTGTTAGCGTTTGCAACAGGGAGACCCAAAGCGTTGACCCCGCGTGAACGCTTTGGAAAAATATCGCGTGGTGGATTAGAGAAATCAATCAATTCGTCTTCATTAAATCCAGAAACAACGTACCCTAAATCGACCAGCGATGCGAAAGTCGTTTCGGAGACGAAACGTTCGGTGTTGGGGATGAAGAAGCCTGTCAGCAATTCGACTCGATTGTCAATGTTTTGAGAGTTGAAAAAGAAATTGTCATCGTCCCAGTGACCTAATGCAGTACCCGGTCCGCCCTGTTGTTCGATCGGAACGAAGCCGACTTGGGGCCGGTTGAATCCCGCTTCTCGAGCAAACTCTCGACGAGCGTTGATACCACGATACTGCAGGATTCCACCGCGTGGTGGTATTGGCTGAATCAGGTTATTTGCATCCCAAAGTGTTCCAATCCCAAGGGCATGGCCCATTTCGTGAATCACAACGTCTTGTAAATCATTCTGATTGAAATCTGCAATCGTATTGGGGTCAAAGAACATTTGTGACGCCGTAGCAACCGCACGATTTCTTCCTCCTAGTACTGACCCCACTTGAGCGGTCACTCCCGCGGCTGCCAAGACCCCGCCTCCGAAATCCTGCCCAAAGACCGTTATCGTCAGTCGACCGTTAAGCTGAGGTCGAATGTCGCCTGGGATTGTATCGCTGTATCCAAGAATCCGATTGTCCCAGAATTCCTCGGCTCCACGGAACGCTGCAATTGTCGCAGCCGTTGTTGTCGCGGGATCTAAATTAGAAAGATCGAGATCAATGATCTCCGATTTGGCAGGGGTTGCCGCCAATGACACAGCCAATACTGTGAACACGAAGGCGTGAAAACTATGGAGTAATTTCATCTGA
>CALDEW010000254.1 GCA_937942355.1 uncultured Pirellulaceae bacterium
ACCAGCCACGTCGACACGACACTCAAATTGATTTTTGTCGATCCGGTTGGCCGCGGTTTGCTGAGTGGTTTTGAGTTCGATGATGGGACTTTTTCGAACCGTGTAGACGCCCTTATGAAGCGCGGCCCCTTCCACCGTCAGGTAGGGAGCATCGAATTCTTTGGCGGTCTGGTCCACAACAAAGTCACGTTGAGACAGTTCGATCGTGAACGTCTCTTTGTCTTTGGCAGCGCTGAGCGTTGTGACGTTCAAGCGGCTTGATGCGCCGTCTTTTTTCACATCCCAAGCACGCACGTTTTCCCCGTTAACTTGTTCTACCAGAAACCCGTCGGGCAAATTCAATGTGAAGACATCTCTTTCAGAACCTCTGAAATCAAGATCAACGCGCCACGTTAATCGCAGCCCGTCTTCCCGAACATCAAAAATGGCTTCGGATTGAGCGGTCAGACTTTGGTCAACCGTTTGCGTGGCTGTTGATGGTTTCCATTGAAGTCGCAATGAACCGTCGGCGCTTAGCACGGTCGCAATCTCCTGATTGGCAGTGGCCTCGATCGAGCGCCGGTCAGAATCTGAGTTCAAACGAACTTCCGTCGGTTCGTTTAATGATTGGATGTTCAGTCCGCGCGTCAGCCCAACGGGCAACCGCGCATTGACCATCCGCCAGCCGCCTTGTCGGTCGGGTTTGATCGCAACGGTGAACTCCAGCGTTTTGGTGCCCCGCCCCTCCAGGTGCAGCTGAACGATGCTTGAATCAAATGACGGTTGTTGGAGGACTTGTTGTTTCTGTTGTCGCTTGGGCTTGTTTCTATTTGAGATCGGCTGAAACTGAAGTTTTGCCGGTTGCCCATCGACCGACGCATCGGCCAGCGCACCGCCGGTCAATGGCAGCGCAACAGCCACCGGATCATCGGTCATCAGCTCGATAACCAGTTTCCCCCGGATTACGACATCTTCTTCAAGCGTCAATTCAACGGAGTAGTCGGCTGATGAGAGCACATAGTCGACCGGGGAATCGATTCGTTTCGGCTGCGACCGGTCATCGGTTTTGTTAATTAGGCTCAGGTAATGTTCGTACGGAAGCAACAGTCGGTCCGCTTTTTCGCGCCCTCTGGGATCTTCGGCGTCAAAGGGAATGATGACCGCGTCATTAGGAAGTTTCACCTCTCGATCCGATTTGAGCTCCACGATCAGCCGTTTCAGCTCAGCCGCGTCGCTGACGACTTGTTGAGCACCAGCTTGATTGGCAAACGAAAGCGAGCATGCAATCAGCAATAGGTACAACGGAATTTGCCGCGCCACTTGCGTGAACGACCGACCCAGCAACTTGACCAATCCGGCCACGATGAAATAAAGCCCAACGAACACCGCGGCCATGATCGCGAGGTCAACAATCGTTCGAAACGCGTCAAACGACGCTCCCACCAGTGGTACCAGACAGGCAATCAAAAGGACCACCATCACGAAGAACACTTTTGACTTAGCTCTACGATTGGTCAACAGTACGCCAAAGGCCGCGATCAAAAGCGCCAATGCGATCGCAATCCAGTTCAGCCGTGCTTGGTTCACTACAGTGGCGGTCAGCGTCGGCTGCTCGCCCAAGTTATAAAACTCGATCGCGTTGCCAGTATCGGTCAACTGAATATCTAAACTCCTCAATCCACTGAGCGCCCAAAGGCTGGCTTTCTTCTGTTGCTTGGCGCGCCCGCCAGATTCTCCTGGTACAGCACCACCTCCAAAACCACCGCCAGCACCTGCCCTTCCGTCGCCGAATCCACCTTTGAAATCTTCGCCTACTGTATCTCTTGAACTTGGAGGAAGCTGCAGGGCACGAACACTGGGTTGGGACGTCGAGGGTTTGGGAACCGCTGATAGCTCGCGACCCGCGTAAAACGGATCATCTGTTTTGCCCTCGAAATCCATTTCCTCCTCGAAGGACATCGACTGCTTCGCCGGTGCAGCACTCGCCAACGGCTGATTCTTGTAATTGTAGGTTTTGAGCGATTTCACCGCTGCTTCACGCACCTGTTGACCATAAGCCTGACCAATGCCGCCACCCAGACGGTAAATCCAATCGCCAAGCTGCCGAATTGGCGAACGCCGGGCGACCAATTGATCCGATTGGAATTTTCCATCGCTGTGAGAAACACTGAACCCGTCGGGCATGATCAGCCGCCAGTGCAAATCGACCAGCGGAACCGCAACGCCTTTCTCTTGCCCCGCATCGTTCAACCATAACGATGGCGCTTGGGCCTCTACCTTGCCGACCAACGAAAAACCGCTTGCCGGAGATTCAAACACCAACTGCAAATCGCGGAGCTTGCCAGTTTTGTTCCCGATCAAACTGATTAACAGCGCCCCGTCCTGAAGTTGCGGTTTGGCCGGCTGCCCGTCCAGGCGAACCGACCACAGCGTCGCGTCTTGGGGAAGTTCAACACGCATGAAAGGTTGTTGCTTGGTGACCAGTTGAAACCGGGCCGCGGTTTGAGCCTTACCATTGCCGGAAATTGAAGTGACCATTTCCGCGCGTTGGACGATGGCGCTGGGTAATTTGTAAATGGGTCTTCGAGCACTCTTCACGGTCAGCGACAAGTTCTCATTGGGCCACGAATAGGCTCCCAGCAAATAGCGTCCTGGCTGATAAACTGCTTCTGAAAATTCGCCTACGTCAACAGCGCGTCCCTCGGTTTCGATTTCAATGTCCAATTCACTGTTACCTTCAACGGCGAACATCGACGACTGAAAATTCACATCGTTGACCAAGACGGGCGTCAGTTTTATTTCCTCTAACTCAGATTCTTCCAGCGGCATTTGGTAGTCTACCAACAAGTGAACCGGCCCCTTTTGGGGTTTGGCAAGTTGCACGATCCACTGCCGCGCCGTTTCTGTGTCATTGCTTTGATAATCTTTGAGCGCACTATTTTTGGCGCGAATAGAAATAGATTTCGGTGAATCCAGCGGCAGTTCGAACTTAAACTCGCTTTCCCCTGCCTGTTTGATGTCGTAGACCAATTCAGCGTGCACCATCATCTGGGTAGGCTTAATCTTTGCGTAGTTATAAGTGCGCGCCATCACCGACGGCTTCAGTCGTTCCAAACCAAGGCTCAATTGATAGTCGGATCCCTCGAATTGGTATGCCAGCGGCGCGTTGTTGCGGTCCAACTCAAATTTCTTTTTGTCCGTTTCATCAAGAAGTTCTAATTGCGCGACGGTGGTTGGCTTGATCGCCAAATCTTCATTGGTCGATACCGCGATTGCGCCAGTGTGTTTGGTTTCTCCCTCAATCACGACCGAGGGGAATTCCACCTGATTCGATTTCCATTTCTCCAGCCAACCATCAGGCGTCAAACTGGCGCGAAAGAACACTTTGGTTGCCGAGGTGGATGAAATCTTTGCCGGCAAGTGAACCAGAAACTCGGAACTGCCCTCGGCACCAACGCGATCAAATCGAATCGGTTTTCCATCTATTCCCGTCAGTTCATTCAGTCTCCACAGATTTGGCAACTTCATTTTGAATCCAAACCGAGCATCATGCCGACTGATCAAAGAGATGCCGCCTTGCAGTTCAAGCAACTGATCGTCGATCACCAATCGAGAGCTGGATTTAACAATCAATTCGGGATCAGGCACCGAGAAGCTCGACGAGATCGAGTAATCTTTTTGAGGCGCGTAAAACGCGGCAACGACCGCCGCCGGATTTGCTCGGCCTGTCGATTTTACTGATTCCGGAATCGCCGCCAGCAAAAACGCATGATCAATGGGGATGACGCCATCGGAGACAAGTTTTGCCGATTCGAGTTCGATGTCCGCCAGAACTCCGACAACGGACACATGCCCGGCAACATTGACCGGACGAATATCCTCGGACTTCCATTGCCCAACAGCGCTCTGGTTGCGCTCCGCGGTAATATTCAAAACAAAATCTTCGCGCGTCGGTTGCCGAAGTTTTACGACCAACCGCTTGCCCGTTTCTTTGTCGTCTTGAGGAGGATCTTTGATCTCCCACTGACCGAGCAATTCCGTCGCGACGTGACTTACTTCAAATCCCTCAGGCACTACGAATTCCGCTTCCTCGACGGCTCCGTGGATCACATTCATGGAGCAAGTCACATGCATCTCCTGAGTGTGAGGCGTCAATCTGTGGATCAAGACACTGCGCGAAACGGTGACCTGTTCGTCCTTCAACAGGCGATTGTTCAGCGACATTACAATATTCATCGCGCCCCGTTTTGCCAGCATATCAAATTTGGTTGTGTCGCCTTCAGAATCGTAGACGCGATCGGCAACCGGCACACCGCTTTTAACTTCCACGTTCCCGGGAACCGTTAGACTGAAACTGGTCGCAGAAGGAGACGGCAACTGGATCGACAACGATTGCCGGGCGGCAGCGGTTTGTATCGGCACGGTCAGTTCGACATTCAATGTTTGACGATTCTTGTTGGACGTCAGTAGAACGATCTGCCCTTTCTCGTTCCGCCACAGCTTTGCCGGTTGGCCGGCGAGCGTAGCGCTGCGGATGGCGACACCACTGAAGGGCAATGGAATCTGCACCAAGCCTTCGTTCAAAGATTCGACGATCAACTCACCTTTGATTAAGGCAACGCCTTCGGAGACCTCTCCAGCGTATTTGGCGGAAACGATGGCGCTGTCCAGAGGCGCACGTTTTATCTCTTGCGTCCGCGCCAACTCCAGAAGCTGTTCGTATTCGCCGCGCGACAACAGGACTCGGTTCGAATTTCCATCCAGCAGTATGTCCAAACTTTCGATCGGAACAAAAATCTGGCGATCAAATTTCTTCGGTGATTTGTCTTCGGTTGGTTTGCCTTGCGAAAAGACCGGCGCTGTCAGCAAACAAAGGCCGGTGATCGCGCCGATTAAGATCAAAAATACTTTATTCATTGTGATCTCCTTCGGTGGCTTCATCCGTTTTCGTCGGAGATTCGTCCGCCGCCGGAGGAGGGGACTCAGTGGAGACCGGCTGGTCATCAATGGTCTGAGCTGTTGAGATGGGGCCTGCTGTCGCCGTCACTTCGTCGACTTCAGATGTTGACGCTCGCATCCCACGCCGTGATTCTCGAACGCCGTGGAACCAGCGCACCGCATTGGAAGCCAGCCAAACCAGACCGACGACACCCGCCGTCAGCAATAATGTTTCGCTGAATAGATGTTCGGTCAGCAATGGAAAGAAAACGCCGGCAAACACAAAAGCTGCGATCACCAGCAATGCCGCCGCCAGCTGAATCGTAAATCGGGTACGCAGCAACAGCACACCCAGCAAAGCCATCATCCCGAACACGAGTCCATTCAACACTTTCATGTTGAGTGTGCGCAGATGCAGCGAACCCTCGGGCGCCGCATCGGGCCTCAGCGCAGAGAACACGTACGGACGACCATCGACCTCGAATTTCTGGTTGGCAGACGAATCCATGTTCACGCCCGACCGCACCCAATTCAAGTAACGATCAATGCTCTCGTTTCGGCGGCGGAACATGCGCGATGTCATAGAATTTGAACTGCCAGAACTCAGCAGACCGGCGATCGACTGAGTGTGTTCATCAATCGCTTCATCAGTCCATGGGCCCGACTTATGCCAAAGCGCCCGTTCAAAGGGCAGGTACACGCAAAGATAAACTTTCTGAACCGCCGGTTCCTCTTGGATGACTGGCAAGTCAATCTGACTCGGATCGCCAGCGACGGTATAACGCATCTCCAATAGAAACGGTTCGTCCGCGTTCATTCCCGTCAATGGAACGTAAATTAGATCTTGCCCACCACGTTCGGGAGTGACGCGCCTTCCATTGACGCGCACCGGTTGATCATCAAAAGACGTCGCCGCATCAAAACCGGCCGGCATTTGAATGGAGATCCGTTGTCCGACGCTCCGCATTTGGTAGAGGCATTGAACCGACAATTCGTTTTGGCGAAGCGCAACCGCCCTGACCACAGCGCGAGAAACACTGGTCCGTTTTAGTTCCTGAAGTTCGAACCGCGTCGCCGTTAATTTTAATGCCCAATCATCTACGAACTCAAACGCCATGGCGGCGTTGTCCACTTTAACGCCTTGGGCCAAGTCGGTTTGTGGGTCGATGGGACGAAGTCCACTGGCATCTGATTGGGGACGCACATCAATCGTTTCCGATTTCGTTAAAACGACTTGCCCGTTGGCTCGATCAACATCCGCCGGAATCAGCCGATCCACTTCGATATCGGCGCTCTCGCCTAACGGGAGGTCAGCTATTTTTTCTTCCCAGGTAAACCGAACCTGATGCTTACCGAAAAACTCGTTGTCTCCGGTCAGCTGCCAAGCCGTATATCCTTCGGCCACGTCGTCAGGTTGGGGCTCGATCGGTGATTCAATGATATTGGTGGAACGATTCCGCAGCTCCGCAACCAGCTCCGTCGGCACATCAACTCGCAACGACTTGACGCCGCTGTAAAGGACTTCGTAAAACAATTTGGCGTCATACTTCACGACTCCCGACTGCACCGAAACCACAACCACTTGTTGTGCGGTAACCTGAGGTCGGCGGCGTTTGGCTTCGAGTTCGACCGAAGCATCGGTGTGAGAAAAACTGTAAGCCAAAACTGGGCGGGTGCTGGACTTTTTCAGCACCGTCGTGTGCCGCGCCAACGCATTTTTGAAACTCTCATTTCGCAACCCTTTGGTCTCCGCCGCGTTGACCTGGAGGCTTTCAGGAGCATAAACAACTACATTCCCTTTCGAAAATTCGACACCGTCGATGGCTGATTTTGGAATCGCGAAACCGATCTTAGACGCGACGTCTGTTGGGCTTAGGAGGTTTGCATCTTCGAGCTCTTGATAGAGTGAAACGTGTAAGCCGAGTTTCCCGATCGCTTTCTTCCCCAGCGTAACCAAAACACGATTTTCATTTTTGGGATCGCGATAGAAAGTATCAACCGGAACGTTGACCAGCCCCTTCCGCAA
>CALDEW010000255.1 GCA_937942355.1 uncultured Pirellulaceae bacterium
CTTTTTTTATGACCGGTGTTGAAGTTGCGTCAGGTGGGCGCTTAGTCGGTTTGGTCGATTTCCATCAATTGGAGAGCTGGCGACTCTTTCGTATTTTTCTTCTAAGTTTCGCAAAGATTGGCGAGTGAAAATGACTGTTTCAGCCAAACTATTGAACTCATCTGCAAGGTTCGTCCAATGATCGCGATCGCGGAATCTCAGTTTTTGAACGCCTTCGCCTCGGATAAGTTTTTTCATTTCTTGACGCATGCGGTAAATCGGACCGACCATTCGATTGCTGAACTTGAGCTGATCGTAAAGGAAAAACGGTAGTAGAACCAAGCCTGCGATCATCGCGGGGGCGAAGTTCGAGAGCACTTCTTGAGTAAGCGAGACGGCTGTTGCTTCGGATCCACGGTAAACCGTCCATAGTGTCACCGTCAGTAACACCGCGACCATGTAAAGCATCCAATGTGCGAGTGTCCGGCGGATCAATCCGCCTTGGATTTCGGGGTTGATATAAAGGCGTTTGCGCACATTTTTGAATTGGGCAGAGGACATATTTCGGTCTCCATAAATAGAAATAGAAGGTGTTTGCTCAACAAGCTCCGCAAAAACAAGCGATCGCTAATGAGCAAGAAAAGGCTAGAAAAGTGAAAAGTGAACAAATCTACTTTTGTAATTACAGCTGGCCACTAGTAATTCGTTATGCATCCATTTCGTTTGGCTAATACGGGCAAAGGATCGCCAAAACCCCGACCGTTTTTATGATTTTCTGCTTTCGTGTGTGAATATCTTTTTAAAAACAACTGTCTCGCGACACTTTCCACCGCCGTGATAATCGTTCGAAGTGGACCAATTGAGTCGAATCGCAGCTTCTCTTGCGAGCTGGAAATTTAGAACAATGGGTATGCCTTCATTAGTTAACTCCGATTGAAATCAACGAGGCAAACGATAGCGTCGGTCCTAATACGAATCCCGCTGATTGTCGTGCCAGTCGCAAAGGTGCCTCGATGCGTGTGCTTCGGTTTAAAAAAATCAAGCCCCAGCAAAAAAGCCGTGATTCCGGTCAGCAATTGGATGGCGTTACAAGGGAGCACAATGCATTGAGCACGGTCGTTGCGTAGGCGCCTTTAGGCAGGTCGAAGTTGAGTAGTAGATCCCGCCCCTGCCATTGGGTGCTTGTTGCGTTTGGGCGCAGACGCATCACCCGCCGCTCTTGCCGCAGCCCGAATTCTTCTAGTCCCGTGCAAAGATCACGGCACTGATCAACGATACCGTTTTCGAAGGTTAAAACGACACTTTCACTGAGGGGATCGCCGGCGCCCCACAACGGAGCGGTCAGTTCAAGCTGCTGGGCGCAGAACCGGTCGCATTCATCGCCGCGTTGTTTGCTGGGCAAGATGATACTTCGATTGTCTGCGAAGCCGTAGACTTCTCCCTCCATTGGCGTGTCCCAAGTCGCGTTGCCCACCCGCGCGGCAACCACCGCATTGAAGATTTGACTGCGGGCTGCCGACAGAAATAAGCCACGTAACTGTCGGTCGTGTACCTGCATCTCCCCACGCATCATCGCTCGGGCCTTTTCCACGTTGTTGCCGTCACGGCCGAATCGTTGCAGCCCAAAATAATTGGGAACGCCATGTTCGCAAATCATCTGCCAGCGCTGGTCCATGTCCGCCGCAGTGAAACTGCATTGCCGCAATCGGATTTTAAATCGGTTGCCCGCATGCACACCGCGCCGCAGCTTCCGACCGTTGCGCGTGATTTTGAGGACTCGCAGTCCTTCGATGTTCCATGCCTGCGCGGCCGGAGATTCTTGTCCGGGTATGTGGACGCTGAACCATTGGCGTGTGAGGGCGTTGCGATCCTTAAGGCCACAGTGACTTACCAAACGCTTGCGGATGCCCAATTTTTCAGCGATCAGCCCCGCGGCTTCATTGCTTGACATTCGGCATTTCTCAACCCACAGCAGGCAGTGCTCCCCCTCTCCAGATGGCGTGAAGCCAAGCAGTTCCTCGACGCGAAAATCTTCGGGCTTGCTGCGAAAGATAGCAGAACCAAGTGGGCTTCCATGCCGTTTGGGCAACGCGTCGGACGAGATCCTAGTAGACATGTTTAGGAAATGGGAGGTTGTGTTCTACGATGCGGATTAGCAAGTCTCGCAGTATACCTAATCACCGGACCAGAATAAGGTTCCAAAAATCCAATAACGCGCCGGCATTTTTAGCCTCACTTCCCCACGACAAATTGGGGGGTACGCCCCTGGCACAATTTTACCTGCTGTTATTGGATCGGCTGGATTCGTGGCGCCATCCACTACCGCACTGCGGCAAATTTGGCACGACGGCCCTCGATCGGTTGAAAGAGCCTGCGGTCAAAACCTCCCCATTGCCACAAACTACCAATATCGCCCAAACAAGTTTACCTCAGTGTCCTGCACTATCTCTTTTGCCGTGGACGAGAGGTTTTCCAACCACTAATCTTAATGATTGAGTCCGTCCGCACCGCGCATCTGTCCAAAAAGCGACCATCTTCTACGCATGACCAAACGATTTTACTCACTACCGGTCCCCTTCTTTGGAAGCGTTGCGCTTTTAATTCTGTGCTGCTTTGCATTTTTGGTTCCGTTTGCCGGACGTGGTGCGCGTTTGGCGTTGGACGAGATGGTTAACAACGTGGCCGATTGGCTGCCTGACGACTATCAGGAAACCAAGGAACTTAACGAATTCAAAAAGTACTTCTTTGGCGGTGGGCAGTTTGTCGTCATCAGTGGACCTTGGTGTCGTGATGGTGATCCGACTTACGTCAATCTTAAACGTAAAATCTACGAAGAGTCGTTGGCGTATGAGAAGGAGCTGATTCAGCAGGGCCGCACCGAAGAACTGCGGGCTCATCGCAAAGGCGACGAACTGGGTCTGCTGTTCGCTGACCAGTACCATCAGAATTGGGGCGAACAAAACGAAAAATGGTTGCAAGGGCGTGACAAACAGTGGTACTTCATCAACCGGCGTGGCGAGTTGTTTCGCTGGGATGGAAAATCGAACATCGCCGAAGGAATCAGTCGTTGGTTTGAGCGTACCAGCAATGGAAAAAATAAAGCGATCGGTACTTACATCGACACCTTTGGTTTGGAACCCGATGATCGTTTGGGCATCAAAAATAAGTTCTACGAAGACCCGCTGAAGCTCTGCTGTCGACCGTTTAAGTCGGTCACCTCTGGCCCTGAAGTCTTTGACCAATTGGCCGGCCCTGACGGATCGTTGCGTGTTCTGAAGATGGGTGAGTCGGATCGTTCGACTTTTCAAGCAAAGATGGAGGCCCACAATCGTTTAACTGGCGCGATGTTTGGGCCGACGCCTCACAAGAGTTTTGATTGGACGTTTCAATCGCTGCTTCAGCAGGTCGACGATGACCTCAAGAAGACGTTGCGATCCGAGCCCGCGTATCAAAGTCGTTTTGATGAGTTCATCAAAGCCAAAATCGCTGAAGATTTCGATGGCAGTTTGGATAAACTACTGCATGCCGCTGCCGACAAACGATTAGAGCTGTGGTATCAACTGTGGTTTCAACTGGAGCTCGAAGCACCGCCGCGGCAGACTTGTTTGGTCATCACACTGAACGAACCGGTGATGGAAGAATTGGCACGCGCCGTCGGTCGCCCGCTGCTGGGTAAACCGCGCGGACGATTACTAGAACTGGCCACCGGTAGCTGCGGCATCAGCTCCAATCACGTGGTCTTGGGCGGCCCACCGGTGGACAACGTCGCGATCGACGAAGAAGGTACGATCACGTTGGTCAATTTGGTGGGATTGTCGGCCATGATTGGCATCACGTTGGCCTATTTCAGTTTCCGCAACGTGCGTATCACGATGATGCTGTTCATCACCGGCGGCGTCGGCGCGATGGCAAGTCTTGCCTACGTCTGGTTCGGTGGCGAAAAGATGGACGCGATTCTGATGTCGATGCCGTCGCTGATCTATGTGCTGGGACTCTCCGGAGCCGTCCACATCGTCAACTATTATCGCGACGCCTGCCACGAACACGGACATAAAGCGGCCGCCGAAGCCGCGATCGCTCATAGCTGGTTCCCATGCACACTGGCCGCCTTCACGACAGCATTGGGGCTGGGTTCGCTGTACATCAGTAATCTGGCACCGATCTCAAAGTTTGGTCTCTTTTCAGCGATCGCCACCGTTGCGACGCTGATCATTCTGTTCACATTTTTGCCCGCCGCGTTGACGGTGTTCAAACCAGGCTATCGCAAGCTCAACAGAAAGAGCGATCGAAAAGGCGGCAACCAACAAAACAGCAGCGGTATTTCTGCGGCTGTCACAAATTTCTGGCAGCGTATCGGTGTTTTCGTGATGCGAAACTACACCGCTTTCAGTGTCATCGGTGTGTTAGCGATTGCCGTGGGCGCCTACGGAATTTGGAACAAAATCGAAACGCAGGTCCACCTTCTAAAAATGTTTGACCCCGGCGCGAAAATCCTCACCGATTACCGTTGGTTGGAAGAAAATCTGGGCGAATTGGTACCCGCCGAAATCGTAGTCAGCATCGACCCATCGGCTCAGCAGGAAGTCTACAAGGAGACGATCGAGGACGAGGAGAAGAAGAAACGCGAGGCTTTCGCCAAACGGGAAACGCAACGCCAAATTGATAGATTCGGCGGCGTTATCGACGTCGACGTTGCCCAAGAGGAAGCTCCGCCTTTCGAATTTGACCAAGCTCAGCAAAAGGAATATTCACAGCGTCTGTCGATGTTGGAACGCGTGCAACTATCGGATCGCGTCCGTACTCAGTTAGAACGTTATTTCGGACCTGACGGATTGGGGATCGTTGGATCGGGCCTTTCGACGGATGTCTTTGTGCCTCTGAATGAATTTTCGTCTTCGGATCCGCTGACACGTAAGCTGTCCAGTGCTCAACTGTACAAACGTCGTGGTGAAATGCTGGAGCAGGAATACTTGGCCATCGCGGACGAAGGACAATCGCGGCCCTTGGAACAACTGCAAGGGCGCGAACTTTGGCGGATCAGTATCCGTTTGGCGGCGTTGAGCGACGTTGACTACGGGCGATTCATTAACGATATGAAATCGGTCATTGAACCGATCAACAGCGCATACCGGTATCGTCGCCAGATTTTGGAGACGTTGCAAGAAACTCAAGAAGATGGCCGCGCCCAGAACGCGACGGTATTGGTGCTCGGCGGTAAACCCGAACTGTCGAAAGAAGATCTTGATATCAAAGCCCAATTCGAAACCGGAGTTCCGCGCGACGAATTGATCAACCAAACGAACATCTTCGCGACGACGCTCAAAAGCCTGCTGGCTGATCGTGGCATTACCAAAAGCCCCAAATTGGTTTGGGTTGATCCTGAAAGGTACAGTCTCAAAAACCCTGATCTTTCGCCTAAGGAAAAAGAACAGCTCATCAGCTTCTTTGAAATCAAGAAGTGGCGAGAACGTATTCGCAAGAGCGACTGTGTGGTGTTGATTGAAGATAACGAACTATTTGATGTCGATTTGATCAAACAGAACGCGACCCATCTGATTGACTGTCGTGAACACAAGTTTTTGATCGACCCGGAAACGAAAGACCCGATCGCTGGCATGAAGACGGCGACCGAGCGCAAGATGGCCGGCGAAGATGTCGGCATCACAACGATCTACACCGGCATCATCCCCATCGTTTATAAGGCTCAGCGTGCCCTGCTACGGAGCCTGATTCAAAGTATCCTATTGGCGTTTTTCATGATCACGTTCGTGATGATGCTGCTGTTGAGGGATTGGGATCGCCCGTTTGAACGTGGCAATTATTTGAACGTTCGAGGGGGACTGTTGGCGATGATTCCCAACGTCTTCCCCGTTGTCGTCGTGTTCGGATTTATGGCGTACAAGGGAATTAAAGTCGACATCGGTTCGATGATGACCGCCAGCGTTGCGATGGGCGTCGCGGTAGATGACACGATTCACTTTTTGACGTGGTACCGCCAGGCGCTAAGGAAAGGGCTCGAGCGTTTGGAAGCGATTAAAGTCGCTTACGCCAAAGTCGCAACCGCGATGACGCAAACAACCTTGATCGCCGGTTTTGGTTTGTCTGCCTTTGCCTTCAGCACATTCACCCCAACACAGCGTTTCGGCACGCTGATGCTATTCCTGTTGGCCGCCGCGCTGATCGGCGACTTGGTCATTCTTCCTGCGGTACTGGCCAGTCCTTTAGGCAAGTACTTCAGTAAGATCCCACCGCCGGATTCTGGCGATGAAGAACCAATTAATGACGACGTCGTTGTTGACCCCGAACCCAATCTTCGTCTGATGAGCGACGATTCTCTCACAGGGTAGGGCGGTTGTGCCTAGACCACTTGGCGAAGTTAAGGTGGGCAACACCAGCCGTTTGGCACTCGACCGTTGGCATCACTTTAGATTCAGACAATGAAAAAGAATCTAGTGCTGTGTTCCAACTTAGATTTAGGGTTGGAGGTAGCGGATGAGGCAACGAATCCTGCCCCTCCATTACCCTTTGACGCATCGTTTAATGCAGCCGCAGGATTCGTCGCCTCATCCACTACCCTAAAATTAAGACGTAACGCTGCACTAACTTTTGAAGCATGATTCTTTATCTATTTAATGCGCATCTTGTTTCGTCTAAAGCCAACCAAAATTGGCGGAGCCTATTACATCCATCTCGTTCAAAACTGGGGCTATCGCCCAAACGGCTCATGTAAAATTTGAAAACAGGGGTAAAAAAACAGCTCGCTAGCACCAGTGTCAGTTCCATTCTTGGCTTGCCCTTGGCAGCACATTGTTGTAATTACGGCTCAGAAAACCCAATAAACGGGGCCAAGGATGGACCAAAAGTTGCAAAAATCGCCAAAGAACGATCGCGATGATCGACCCATACAACACACCTGCGCTCAGCGCACGCGTTGCGACAGTACGTTCGGAATCATATCGAACTGCTACCCAATTTTGACGCTGTGTGTTTTGACTTTACTCGCGGGTTGCCAAACGGGGCAACCTTTGCAGCAAACCGCGCTGCCGATCCCACCACAAGTACTCGACGAAGAAGCGCTTCAGAACGTCCGTTTCCAAGGTCTGGGCGGCTCTGGCTCGCGGTCTGGAAGTACAGGTCCAGACCCCTCCGGCGCTCGCCCCAAACGGGCAGTCTCCGATATCTTGCCTGACTTCCAACAAATTGCAGATACCAATTCGGAGTCACGCCCAGAGATTATCAAAGACGTACAGATCACCGGAAACCAGCTCCTACCCACTCATCACTTAACGCGCAACATTCGCACGCGTCCCGGACGTTACTTCGATCCTGACAAACTTCAACAGGACGTAAACGCTCTCTGGAGAATGCCTGAAATCGCGCGGGTCAAAGGACCTTTCGTCGACCGCCAACCTGACGGTGTCGTCATTCGCATCGAAGTTGTCGAACGCAATCGCCTGTCGAAAGTGGAGTACATTGGCAACCGAGGAATTTCGGATCGGGCTTTGTCAAAACAAACGGGTTTGGAAAACGGAAGCCCTTTGGACGTTCACCAAATTCGTACCGCCAAAACCAAGATCGAAGAACTCTACCGCGAAAAGGGCTACCCTCGAACGCAAGTCGAGGTTCTTGACGGCAACGACAACGATGATTCCAAAGTTACCTTCCTGATCCACGAAGATCAGCAACAACGAATTTGGAAAGTCAACTTCGAAGGCAACACGATTGCTTCCGAGGCCCGTCTTCGCCACATCGTAAAATCAAAACCAGGTTACTTCAAAGTCTTCGGTGGATTGGCTCAGCGCACGCTGATCGACCAAGACGTTGATCGTGTGACGGAATATTACCGAAACTTGGGATACTTTAATGCTCAGGTTGGACGTGAAATCAGCGAAAGCAATGACGGTCGCTGGTTGAATGTACGGTTCATTGTTAACGAAGGACCACGTTATAAAATTCGCGACGTCAAATTCATAGGTAACAAATCCTACAACGAATCTGAACTTAAAAAACTGCTACAGCTTAACCCCGATGGCGAAATGCCTGTCTTCGATGCGACGCAGCTCAACGAAGACCTGACAGAAGTACGTGATCTATACGGCAGCCAAGGCTACGTCTTTTCAAACGTCACGGTTGAGACACGGTTTCTGGAAGAGCCAGGCATGTTGGATCTGGTCTACAAAGTCAAAGAAGGAAAACAGTATCGCGTTGGACAGATCAATGTTCACTACGAAGGCGGTAACTCTGTCACCAAACGACAGGTCGTGCTTAATCGGATGACGTTAAAGCCGGGTGATTTGATCGACGTTCGCCAAATTGAAAAAAGCAAAACAAAGCTGGCCGGATCTCAAATCTTTGCCGCCGGACAACCTGGCGGGGCAGCGGGACCTTCGATTGTCGTCAAACCACCCGAATTGAAAAAGTTGGAACAAATGGCTGGCGATCGCGGAGCAGATGGGATCGGTGGTCCTCCGACACGCAGTGCCTACCGAAGTTCGGGTGGCAGCGGAGCTAGGTCCGGTGGCAGCGGAACACGGTCAGGCGGAAGTGGATTCCGGTAAATCAAGAT
>CALDEW010000256.1 GCA_937942355.1 uncultured Pirellulaceae bacterium
ATCCACCAGAAAGCGCGATCGCTTCCAAAACATCAATCTTGTAGTCGCGTGGCAGCGGGAACCGTCCACCTGGCAACAGTCCGCCGGTGTAGAACACATCCTGATCGCGGCCTTCGATGTAGACAACATCGCCATCGTAAAGCGTGATATCCGCTTCCGAGAAATTCGGAAAGTTCCCACGTTCGGCTTCGATCGGAATGCGAATGATGTCCGCGCCACCGCGGGTGGTGCTTTCTGGATCTGCACCCGGAGCACCAATCTCTCGAACCAGAGAATCAACGTCACCGTTCTGTCCACCACGGAAAATCACGATTTCGTTCTTCGCAAGCTCGCTGGGCATGCCGCCGGTTTCGCTCAACGCATGCAGCACATCATTCTCATTAGCAGGAAGTTCGATCGAAAACGTCTCAGATCCAGCAGAATCACCAATGAAAGTTTCGTTGCTGCGGATCGTGTTTCGGTTGTTTCCGGTTTGCACGTCTTCGCGAATCACCAATACGTTATAAGTACGGCGACGCATCAAGGTCACAATAATCTTTTCGCTACCTTTAAGAAGGATTTCTTTATCCTTCGTGTAAGCGTCGATGATGCGGCGTTCGGTTTCCGAAAGCGTCAAACCGGCAACGCGGATTGGCGAAATCAAAGGCAGCGAAATGTAACCGTCATCGCGGACAGGAACAGGGTAACCGAGACCAGGTTGAGCTCCTGCGTCGTCGGGAAAGTTGACTGGTGGCGGAACATCTTTGTCGCCGGTGATCCCTTGGATGTAGATTCCAAGGGTATCACCTTTGCCTAATGTGTATTCTTCAGGCGGAGTTTGACGCAACGCCAAAAAGTTGATCTGCTGAGTATTATCAGGCTTGCAGCAGCTTGCGTTGAGCACGTCTTGAGCCGCAATCAGATCTTTCGGTGCGTAACTCTTACAGCCGGTCGTCGTCAGCGTTATCACAGCGCCGATCAACATGAGTAGTTTTGAGGTAGTTAGGTTGGACCACATGGTCGGGATCTCCAAAGAATCGATTATGTCGCTTGTTATCTTGATAAGGGTTTTCACCCCTACGACAGTCATTCGACTTACTGTTGATCCGCTATTAATGGTTATCCATGTGTTATTGTTGTTCGGTTGGGGCAAAGTTTAACGATTGGAGAGTGCTTAACGGAGGTAGCAATCGTCTGGCAACATTCGTGGTAACCTGTTCTGATTGGCTGATGTTATCCGGGTAATTCTGGCTTTTGACCATACAAAACTGATAGCACAGGTCGCGCAGTTTGCTTGAGCGATTACAAAATGAAGCGACTCAATTTCGTGACGGCACGGATAAAAATTGCCAAAAATGGAACGACCAGAACAGCGCTCAAATCAGGAGCAATCGGGCGATCCAAACAGCCCGTATAACCGATTCGAGAAAGAACTGCCTTTTTACCGTCGCCTAAATTTTTGTGTAGTGGATGAGGCCACGAATCCTGCGCCTGCATTAAAAGGTGCACCAAAGGCAGAATCGATGGGTAAAGGAGGGGCAGGACTCGTTGCCTCATTCACTACCTTTTGAAACCTAAATCTAAATCGGAACACAGCAATCTCTGATGTCCAGCAATCGTTAAACTCTACCCAGCCGGATCGACTCCAACGTTTTGCGCTAATCTGTCACGATTAATCCAGATGTACCAATTTTCCCGGCACCGATATTTCGATCAATAGAAGGAGGTTCTAAATACTCTCCTGCCATTTTACGTTGATGAAACTTCTGTCCAAAATATTGATCGTCCTTCTGGTCGCAACTTCAGGCTGCGCGACGGATCTATCAACACCGCGCACGACAGATTCCATCTCGTTTGAACCCACACCATTGCGATCCAAGGTAAGCTTACCAACCTCTCGTCCGGAAACAGACTCGGTCGAGCTTACCCCACCCAGCCGCGCCGACAGCGACTCGCAAAACGAATCTCCGAACGCGGATCAACCAAGCTCCATCACCGCACCTGAGATTGATCTGACCAGCGGTTCTCACCAATGGCAGGGAATTACTCAGGCCGAAATTCGTGAACAAGCACTTTGTATTCACCCCGCCGTCGCTCAAGCACAAGCCAACTACGACGCGCTCAAAGGGAGGCATCTACAAGCTGGCCTAGCCCCCAATCCAACCGCCGGAATCGTCGGCAGCGATATTAACGAATTTGGTGGAGCCGGACGGTACGGTGTTTTCTTCGGCCGGGAAGTTGTCCGGGGCAATAAGTTAGCCGCTTCGCAGAACGTCGTTTCAGCTGAACTTGAATCTGCAAGCCACCGATTGGAGATCATCAAACGCCGTCTCTTAACCGACGTTGACCAGTTCTACTACGAAGTGTTGATCGCCCAGGAACAATTGGCCTTGGCTAAGCAACTGGAGGAGATTTCTGAACGGGCTGTGGATATTTCGCAGTCGCTCTACGAAGCTCAGGAGATTCCCAAAACCTCCGTGCTTCAAACGACGCTGCAACATCAAAAAGCTCAATTGGCGACTCGCCGCTTCGAGGCAACGCACTTATCAGCGACTCGAAAACTTGCCGCCATCATCGGGCAAGAAAAACTTCCTACACAACATGTTGCCGGTAATGCACGTGAAGTCGCCGCTGTAAAAGACTTCGAAGCGGCTTACGATCAATTGCTCCGTGACAGCCCTGAACTGTCCAAGATGTTCGCCGATATCGAAACCAAAAAACGCCAGTTGATCCGCGACCAGTTGGAGCCGATCTCAAACGTCACATGGCAGACGTCGTTCCTGTACGACTTTGTATCGGACGACGTAGTGGGAGGTTTCCAAGTCGGCTGGGAGATTCCTACCGTCGATCGCAACCAAGGTGCGATCTACGAATCTAGCCAACGCATCATCGCGGCTCAGCGGCGCGTTGAGACCAAAGCGCTGGATCTCCGCCGCCGCTTGGCGGAAGCCTATGAACTGTACCTGGACGCTCAGATCCAGGTTCGGGCCTACGAAGAAGACATTCTTCCGATCGCCAACGAAACGGCCGATCTGTTGATGAAGGGCTATGAAGCCGGAGAGACGGAGGTGCTGGAACTATTGGTCGCCCAACGCACCTTGTTCCAAACACAGCTCTCCTACCTGCAAAACCTTCGTATCCTCTGGCGTCAAACGGCCGCTATCGAGGGCCTGTTGTTAGAGGATGGACTGGCCGATCAGTGATTTCGCCTGCCTACCCTTTGAAGTCCTAGAAAAATTTGTTTCTAATACTTTCACTGTTATTCTTCCAAACCATCGCCATTTTTAAGGATCCCTAACATGCCACGCGGCCAAACCTTCGATGACGCTTCTAAAGCGATCGGCAACACGCCGATGATTAAAATCAATCGTCTGATTCCTGCTGACCACGCGGAAGTGTTCATGAAATGTGAATTCTTCCAACCGCTCAACAGCGTCAAAGACCGGATCGGCGTCGCCATGATCGAAGCCGGCGAACGTGATGGAAAGATCAAATCTGACACGCACGTCGTCGAACCCACTTCCGGCAATACAGGCATTGCGTTGGCGTTCGTTTGTGCGGCCAAAGGGTATAAATTGACGCTGACGATGCCCGATTCGATGTCGGTCGAACGCCGGAGCCTGCTCAAAGCGATGGGCGCTAATTTGGTGCTAACACCCGCCGCCGAAGGCATCCCCGGTTCGATTCGCAAAGCCGAAGAGATCGTTGCCGGCGACGATAAGGCTTGGATGCCTCAGCAATTTGAGAATCCGGCTAACCCCGCCATTCACGAAGCCACCACCGGACCCGAGATTTGGGAAGACAGCGGCCAAAAGATCGACGCCATTGTCGCTGGCGTTGGCACCGGTGGAACGATCACCGGCGTGACGCGCTTCCTCCGATCAAAGAACCCGGACTTCAAAGCGTTCGCGGTTGAGCCTACAACATCGCCAGTGATCAGCGGTGGCGATCCAGGCAAACACAAAATCCAAGGCATCGGTGCGGGATTTGTTCCCAAGAACCTAGACACCGACCTGCTCGACGGCGTCATTAAAGTCGAAAGCGAAGAAGCGTTTGAGTGGGGCAAGAAATTAGCCAAAGAAGAAGGCATCGTCGGCGGCATCAGCAGCGGAGCCAACCTCTGTGCGGCGGCTCAACTGGCAGCCCGTCCGGAATTCAAAGGCAAACGCATCGTGACGATCGCCTGTAGTCTCGGCGAACGATACATCTCGACGCCTTTGTTCGAAGATGCTTAATTCTTGACGCAGCAAAAACACTTCGTTGGCTGAGTGTTGTCGCGGAGTTCGTAGGGCCGGTTCCCACCGGCCTTTTTTGCGCAATGGAGCGGCGCGGCCGGTAGGAACCGGCCCTACAACCAACCCGCCGTAGTGGATGAGGCAACGAGTCCTGAACTGCCATTGGTCGTCAGGACTCGTGGCCTCGTCCACTACCGAAAGTATCGAAAACTAACTTTCGAAGTTATCGTACTGCGCTTTGGTGACACTCATCACGATTGAGATGATGCAGAAAACCGAAAGCGCTACCATTAATGTGGAAGCAACGCCGAGCCACTGTGACGTGGAAGTCGAAACTCCCTGCGACTCAATTCTCATCGCCGCGAAGAAACAAGCGAACGATGCGATGACGGCGATTGTCCACACCGGTGCTTGCCAAAGCGTAACTTTAAGCTTCTGCCATTTCTTGCCAGACGGTCTCTTACTGGCTTTGTAGGTTTCGGTAATGCCCTGCATAGGCCAGAGTAAATGTGCTAATGGAATAAACCAACTAAGCACCATCCAGAGCGGCGTGTAACTTTGCCCCTTGGCCCCCAACGCGGTTGTGTTCGCGTTGGCCATCCCCCAATAAATAAAGACCAGAATATAAGTGATAACGCTAAACCCCAGACCGACCAGCCAAATCACGAATCCAGTTGGAAAGGCCGCTTCTATTAAAGCTTCCGCATCGATACTCACCTCGTCTGGATTATCCGGATCGATAGTCACCGCGTTAGCAACCTCAGCGGCAGGATTGACTCCTTGAAAGATGTCCATGGCATCAAAGACAGCTGAAGCGAGGTAACATAGCAGCGCCAACGAACCCAAACCCATAATGAAATAACCAAGTAACCGGATCTCTTTGAAATCGGATGACTTGGCGATTGAGCGCGACGACTTCTTCTTACTTTTTCCGTTGGCCAACGACTTGAGCGCGGGATTGGCCAGCAGTTGCTTCATATCGTCATTGACTTCGACGTCGTCGTTCTCATCCTCTACTTCGTCATCAAGATTAACTTCTCCAAACCCCGGATCCTCGAGCACATAATTGCCCAGCGGATTAGGCGCACGTTTGTCGGGAATCGGTTGGGAGAACAGATCGAACTGGGGACCCATTTTTCCACTGAGCCCTACGTCTTTGAGCGACGCCTCCGATGCGCCGGTGGGCTTGCCGCCGGTCGCCGTTGGTTTCTTCTTACGCCGTTTGCCTTTGGCCGCTTTGGCAACATCGGGTTTCTTTGCTTCAGAGGCAGCTGCCGTTTTAAATTTTGTCTTGCAATCAGAACACTGTACGGTCTTGCCCAGCATCTCATCGGAGAGCTTGTACTTCTTTTTACATTTTGGACATCCAACAACCGGCATACTGTTTCCTGTGATTCGCTTCTGTCATCATTCGCACTAATGCAGCGTTACGTCTAAACTTTAGGGTAGTCGATGAGGCCACGAATCCTGCGGCTGCATTAAACGATCCACCATAAGGGTAAAGCAGGGGCAGGACTCGTTGCCTCATCCACTACCTCCAACCCTAAATCTAAGTTGGCACGCTGCACTAAGTCATTTCTGTATCCAAATTGTAGTCCGCAGAAAAGACACTTTGAACGGCAGCTTCAAAAAACAACGGGATAGCGCGACAAAGTTATTCGGGTCCAGCGGTCGGATTAATACGAATAATCCGGGCCATCTGAACTCCTCGCCATCGTCAATTTCCCGTTATACAGTTTGGGCATTTGGAAAAAGGGGCGAAAAACTCATCGTCCCAAATCAAATACACACCGCCGTCAAAATCTTGTCGATGTTCAGAAATAAGCGATAATTGCTTTCTAAAACGTGGTTTCTCGCGCAGCGCGGGCCCATTAGCAAATAAGATTTACCTATTCGCTACGACTTACCAATATTCGGGCGTTCATGCGTCCTCTTAGCTTCGGAGATAGCTGATGTCCAAAACACTTGGATCCTTCACAGCCAATTCAGTAAAACCCCATAAATTTCCCTTCATGTCGTACTCGGCCATCGTTGGCATCGCCTTGCTGATCTCGACGGCGTTGTTTTCGACGGTGAGCGCAGAGGAATCTCTGGTCCCTGAAAGCGAAGCGTTTCGCGCGGGGCTCAAGGTCCAATGGAAATCACAGGTGTCCGTTGGCGGTCCCCACAAGATGATTGATTGGTGTCTGCAAATCGACGAAAACACTTCGACCACCTATTTTGTCATGGAAGCAGGCAACGTCCGCGAAGTAGTCTCCAATCGGCAGCTGAATGATCGAGGCGAAGCATTCGGACTTGAAGGCGCCCGAGAAGAAATTGATTTTCGAAAAGAACTGCTCGAAATGCGGATGAAACTGCGCGGCATCGAAGACGTAGAAATCAAAGTTTCCTCTTACACACTACCAAAGTCCACGATCTACACGCTCTCCGACGATGGCTTGGTAACGGCCATCGATGCCGACTCCGGTGAATTTCTCTGGGAGCAGATGATTGGCGACATGACTTTAAAAGTCGTCGGATTAGGCGCCGGCAACGAACACGTCGCTGTCGTCGTAGGCAGTAAAGTCTATTGCTTGTCCGCCGCGGAGGGTCGCACTCTGTGGTCCAAGGAAACCGTCTACGTGCCAAGTTCGTCGCCGGCCGTATCTGACTCCAACATCTTGGTTCCCTTAGGTAACGGTCGATTGCAGTCCTTCCTAATTGAGGACAAAGGCTATGGCTCCAATGCCTTCTTCGCAAATGGATATGCAACGGCCCGACCGCTTGTTATTGGACAACGGGTCGCTTGGACAACCGATAACGGACAGCTTAATTTAGCCATTCCTGAAACAAGTAAAGCCGTCAGCTTTCGACTGAAGGCCAATGCTTCGATGGCGTCCGCCCCAACAGGCCTCGGAGCTATGATTTACGCGGCTTCGGTTGACGGATTTGTTTACTGTGTTGACCAAACCAAAGGCCGTCTGGTCTGGGAAGTCACAACCGGAGCAAGCATCACTCAGTCGCCCGTGCCCATTGGCAAAAACCTCTACGTTGTTTCTGAAGCGGACCAACTGTTCAAGATTGACGCGATGACCGGTCAGTTTTCCGACAATTGGGACACGCCCGTCAGCGGGATTAGCAAATTCTTGGGGGCGACCGAGGAATCGGTATTCGCATTAGATAAACAAAACTCGCTCCTGGTGATTGATATCGACAGTGCGGAACTGGTCAGCGCCGTACCCGTGGGAAAGATTGACAATGTGCTCACAAATTATGCGACTGATCGAATCTACGTCGCCACCGAAGGCGGTTTGATCGCATGCGTGCGAGAAGCGTCCAGTGAGAATCCAGTCTTCCACGGTCGTGAAGAAATGGCCTCCCAAGGCAGTGGAACCAAAGGTAGCGGTACTAAAGGTAGCGGAACTAAAGGAAGCGGAACTAAAGGAAGCGGAACTAAAGGAAGCGGAACTAAAGGCAGCGGAACAAAGGCTAACGATGACCCTTTCGCGACCCAAGGTGGCACCGACCCGTTCGCGACAGGTGATGGTACAGATCCATTTGCATCCGACGAAGAACCCTCCGACAACGGCGGAGACGACTCACCGGCAGACGATGACGACGGCAACCCATTTAATTAGAGCAGCGCTGCCCACGACTCTCACGTAGTGGATGAGGCCACGAATCCAGAACTGCCATTAAACGTAAAGTACTGGATCCGTCAAACGCATAGGACTCGTTGCCTCATCCAGCACCTGTTACCCACACTTGCCGCTACTTCACGTCCTTGAGCAATTCGGTCAAGTCGACCTTTTTGGCGTCCGCCCACAGGGCCTCCAAAGAGTAAAAGGCGCGAGTATCTTCATCGAACAGATGGATTACGACCGTCGCGTAATCCAAAACGATCCAACGACTTTCGGTATACCCATCGATGTTGACGCGTTTGTCATTGAGATCATTCTCAAGCGTATTGTCGATCTCTTCGCTCATCGCGTGCAGTTGACGACGACTGGTACCGGTCGCAATCACGAAGTAATCAAAGATCGCCGTATGGGCGCTCATGTCCAACACCGTGACTTCGCTGCCACCATTTTCGGCAGCCGTCTTGGCCGCCGCCAGCGCTAACTCGAGACTACGCTCAGGATTGACTCGATCCACCGCACCGCTAGAAGGAGCCGACTCAGCTTCGATCGCCGCGTCTAAGTCCTTGACTTCGGCTTGGTCTGTCACTTTTTCGGGTTCAGTTTCTTCGGTCACTTAATTTCCTAACGTCCTGATTGACTCTTAAACTCTACTCTTGGCCGACCTTGACCGCGTAAAGGCGCGTCCGATCGGTCAGATACATATTGCCATTGGCAAAGGTCGGCGTGCTGTAGATTGATGAGTAGTTGACCGTTGATTTCTCAGCCAAAACTTCCGCCTTACTGGCATCCGCTTTAAACACGGTCAGCGTACCATCCTCGTTGCCCAGGAATACCTTGCCATCGACCAGCATTGGCGATCCCCAAATGCCCGAGAGCAAATCATGCTCCCAGTGTCTTTCGCCAGATTCTAGACTAACGCAATGCAAAAAGCCACTCAGGTCAGCCGCATAGACCACGCCATCGGCGACGGCGACGGTCGACATTGTACGGCGAAACAGCGGTTCGTCGGCGCCTTCTTCGACGCCGCCATAATGCCAGATGACACCTGAATTGGGGTTAGGTTCACCGGCAGTTTCACGTTCTCCCAGTTGGGGACTGATATCGCCCTCTTTGGTGGCGTCGATGCGGAACAAGTGCCCAACACCTTCGCCGTGTTCAGGATCCTGTCCCACCGCCAACAGCACACTGTTATCGATGAAAACGGGCGTTGACACAATCGCGTTGCGAGTGCCGGCTCCGCCAAGCTCCCAGATCGAATCTTTGGGGTTAAGGTCGAACTTCCAAACTTCGTCGCCAGTTTTGGCATCGTGAGCGTACAGCCAACCGTCGCCGCCGGGGAAGAAGACCAAAGCGCGACCGTTGACGACGCCAACAGCCGGAGAACCCCATTGTCCGTGCAAAATTCCATCAAAGGGTTGATTCGCTTCCCATTCGACTTTGCCCGTTTCAATGTTGACCGCCAGAAAACAAGGCGCTCTCGGCGACGGGACTTGCAGATGAGCTTCATCGACGCCGTTGGAGGTGAGGATGTAGACCATGTTTTCGTGAATCACAGGAGAACTGGTCGCCAAGTTGTGCGGAAAGACGCCCAGTTCCTCGATCATGTCCAGAGACCAGATGATGTCCGCGTCTTGCGCTTCGGCATCCACTTCGTCTTGCACATCGCCATCGTTTTTCCCGTCAGTGAATCCCTTGGCATCCAAACACATCAGTTCGCAGCGATTGGTCACCACGTAGACTCGGTCATCGAGAATAACTGGTGTTGAACAGATACCTTGCAACGGCCAATCGTTCACCCGCCCGGCCGGAAGTTTCTCTCGACTGAGCTGCCATATCATGTCGCCCGATTTTTCATCGAAGCACAGCAACACACCCAGATCTTTGTCACCGGGGTACTTGTCGCGATATCCGGCGCCGTTGTTGGTGCCCACGTAGACCCGTCCGTCGGCAACGGTTGGGTTGCCGTAAGTCTGTGATCCTAAGTTCGCTGACCAGAGCACATTGGTCCCTTTCTCCAGATCGAAGTCCAGCGAAACCGACGGCGCATCGGAGACCATGTTTCTGTCCGGAGTCCCACCCCACATCGGCCAATCAGCGATAGAGTTACTAGAAAATGCGAGAGCAACAGCGGCAGCAGTGAAGAGGATATTTAACCCGAGCTTACGTGTTAAAATCGAGCTCATATTGGTTCCTTGATGAATTGAGAATATTAGTTCTGTGTTGTTGGAAATTGTCGCCTTTGGCTCCGCGAAAGGCGACAATGCCTTAGTTATCTTTGTCCGGCAATCGAATGACCTTTACGTTATCGAAGTAACAATCCGCTTGAGCGTAAATGTAAACTCCCGGTGATCCCGTCAAATTGGAATGGGGATCGGTTTGTTCCATCGTCCATTGCTCAGGTTCCGCTTCGCCTGTCTTCCAGACTTTGCCCAGCACCACGGCTTTGTCTTCGCTGGCGTTGACTTTCATCTTCAACGTGTACCAAACGTCAGGATCGACTCGATACTTGACTTTCTTTGCCATCCGCAGATGCGGCGGCCAACTTTGAACCTTCAGTTGTCCTCGGTTGCCATCGAGAATCAGGTTATATCGGTTTACTGACAGCCCCAGCGAACCCAGCTGCCGACGTTGTTCTTCAAAGCGGACATCAAGCATCATTTCATAGTCCGTCATGTCATCAGGCCCAATTGAAATCTGATGGCTCGGCCGTCCCTTGGCCGAAGGACCGCCGGTGACCTTCATGACCGTATTGCCTTCCAGATCGAACGGTTTGACTTTAATGTGGGCCCGATTCCAAGTGATGGGAACCCGTACGCCTTTGTAGCCTTCAAAATCCCAAGACCATACGTCTGCGTCGCGATAGGTTCTGACTCGGGCCTTTACTTCGAGACCATCAACCGTCGTCGAAATCGTGCCCACGTATTCTTTGTCGTTACCAGCAGGAGCGGTCACTGTGTTTTTCTCTACTTTGAAATCAGCCAACGATTCGTCGGCCTTTAATTCACCGGCGTCCATCGTTTTCAGCATCCGTCCATTGGCATCGAACTGGATTACCTTATAGGCCTGAGATTCGCCCGGCTGAAGATCAACTTCGTAAGGACGCAGCTGAATCAGCGCTGGGGTACCATCGGGTTCGGTCTCTGCCGGCAAAGCTTTTGGTTCGCCAAGTTCTACCGTCTTTGATTTGTCGCCGATGCAAATC
>CALDEW010000257.1 GCA_937942355.1 uncultured Pirellulaceae bacterium
TTAGAAAACACTAACTGAAATTTACCGAATGTTGATAATCGCGGCTATGCGATTACGCGTCAATTCGCTTTTTTCGCACTTTTTTTTCCAGAACCTCAAATGAGTATCGCGACGTGAAGATGGGACGAAGCAATGGCAACCTTCAGACATTCAGACAATCAGCGCGGCCAAATGATTGATTGGCCAAAGGTTGCATCCTACCTGCGTAATCCCTGCAGTGCTTCTTGCGGAAGCTGTCCGATGATCTCTTTAATGTACTCGCGCCGATTAGCCGGACGTGGATGGCTGGAAAGGAATTCGGGTTTGCCCCCGCCACCGCTTTTTTCCAAGACATCCATCACCGCCATCATCTCGTTGGGATCGTAACCCGAGAGCACCATTAACAATACGCCCCATTTGTCCGATTCCAGTTCGTCGCTGCGACCGTACTTCATGTGAACCATATTGCCGACGTAGGAAGCAATGCTTGAACCGCCGCTGGATCCACCAGCAACGCCCGCAGCGCGAATAAAACCGTTGATCAAGTCGCCTTTGGCCATCCGTTCCGATCCGTGTCGTTCAATTACATGCCCCACCTCGTGCCCGAGCACACCAGCAACTTGAGCCGGCGTTAGTTGATGGTACAAGGCTTCGGTAACAAAGATCTGACCGCCGGGCAGCGCGAACGCATTGACCGTTTTCCGGTCGGCAAGCAAGGTGAAATCAAACTGATATGGATTCTGGATGCCACGGCGCTGAAGATCTTGATTCAGCGAATTCACCAACTGATAACCAATCTGCTGGACGTTCGCCTGTGATTCTCGATCGCGCGAAGGCGTTCCCATCTGCGGGGCACTCTGCAATCCCATCATAATCTCTTCCTTGACCGTCATGTCCACCCATTGTGTCTTGCCGGTAACCGGATTGGTCTGCCCCTTCATAAAGAAGGTGAAGACGGAAAACAACAAAATGCCGCCAGCAATCATTAGCCGGAGTTTCCAGCCCGAAGAAAGTGAACTACGACGACGAGGCTGACGATGGGAGTAACTCATGGTTTCTGTCTTGGTCTAACGAGTGTTGAGGTGAAGATTGTTGGAGTAAATGATCTTGACTACAGGCCTATGAAAATTTCAGCGCGATTCTGATTTAGCTCCACGCCATTGTATTTGATAAACGACCGATTGAGCAACTTGTTTTCCACCGCCGATGATAGCGTGTCAGAGTAGTGTCTCTTGAGCCACGTTCCCAAAAATTGGACGATCTGCGGGCTGCTGGTGCCACCGGCAGTAAACGCACTACCAAGTGTTTTGCCATGGGAATCCGATTTGGATCGGTCTCCATCACCGGCCAAAATCACCGTGCCGCGTTTAATATCCGTCGCCGTCTTATCGGCCGACCGCCCCAATACGATGATGGTGCCGGCTAACATGTTCCAAGCCGCCAATTCGCCAACGTCGCCACCGACGACAACGAGGCCTCGCCGCATCCGTTTTCCCAACGCCGCCCCAGCATTGCCTTCGATCAAAATCTCGCCGCGATTCATTCCGTATTTGGAACCCTCTAATGCCGCCGCCACGAAATCGCCCGCGTTGCCGGTGACGTGAATCGCTCCGCCGGTCATTTGGGCACCTAAATAATCGCCCGCGTTTCCTTGGACGGTGATTTGGCCACCTGACATAGCGGTCCCCGCATGCCGACCGGCGTTTGATTGAGCAACGATACTGCCGCTTTCCAATCCGCGTCCGATCGAATGGACGCCGGACAAATCTCCGCTGAGCACCATCTGGTGATCGCCGGTCAAGTCGCCGCTGACGTCAAAAACTTCGCGGACAGATTTTAATTTCTTTCCAACAAAAACTTGCAGCCGTTGGACTTTAGCAATGTCCAAGCCATCATTGACGGCGTTGGACAAATGACGAACGTCGATCGGTAAAGGGCTGTCGAGTTTGAGTCGCAGGTTTAGTGGCATCGGGAAAACGTAGTTTTGTGTATGATTCTCAAGTCATTTCATCGCAAGGAGCAATTTGTCCCTCTATTTATATAGGCCGTTGAGCAAAAAGTCGCCTCTGGCTTGATAAAAGCCAGCTTTTTAAACGGTTTTTGTTACCCAATCGCCAATCGACAAATAACTCGACACAAGCGTTATTGAATCGTAGGGCAGGTTTTCAACCAGCCAAAAACACACAAACCAGCAGCCTAACCTACCTCACACGATCCCAAACCGCCGCATGACTCCCAACTCTCATCCCAATCGCCTGCCCGGAACTTGCGGAATCGTCGTGTTGTGCGGAGGCGGCAGCGCTCGGATGGGCGTCGACAAAAGCGCATTGCTGATCGATGACACGACGACGTTTCTAAATCGCATCGTGCAACGCGCATCCGACCTGACGGACAAACTTGTGATCGCGGTCGGGCACAACGCAGCCAAATTCTACCAAGACCGCTACGGCAATTGCCCAGAATTTCGGAACGTGATCTGGGCTGAGGATTCCGTTGCCAATCAAGGGCCGATGGAAGGCATTCATCAAGGGCTGAAAACACTTGAGCTAAATTTCCCGCAGTGCCAACATGCGTTCGTGACCAGCTGCGACGTGCCCGCGCTCAATGGCGGTTTAATATTGGCTTTGCTGGAAGAAATTGGAGCCCACGACGCAATCACTCCAATCGACGGCAAACGCGTCTACGGCATGACGGCCGTTTACCGGTGCAGTGTCTGGGCCGCCGCGGCAAGGAACGTGGCTGAAAAACAGCTGCGTGTTTCGATGCTTGCGGATTCGGTCAACGCAACCTCCGTCGATCTCAACGACCTGAAGACGATAGATCCTCAGTTAACTTCCTTTGAAAACATCAACACGCCGGACGACTATTTTGCTTTTCTGAAGAAAATGAATGTTCACTGTTCAGACAAAATGAAGCAGCAGTTCCCTGAACGAAATTAACGACAGTTAAGACATCTCTATGACGAAAAAGAATCAAAGCCACCAAACGCCCGTCACGCTAACGATCGCCGGATCGGATCCTTCAGGCGGTGCGGGGATTCAAGCCGACTTAAAGACGTTTCACCAACACCGCGTCTTCGGCACCAGCGTGATCACGTTGTTGACCGTTCAGAACACCCAATCGGTTTCGGCCGTTGAAATGGTAGCGACCGATTTCGTCGTCGCTCAACTGAACGCGGTACTGGAGGACCTGCCGGTCGCCGCTGCTAAAACGGGGGCTTTAGGATCAGCAGAAATGATCTCCGCCGTCGCCGCCGAAGCGGCCCGTTTCAAATTTCCCTTGGTCGTCGACCCCGTCATGATCAGCAAACACGGGACGCCGCTGTTGGCAGAATCCGCCAGCGCGACACTCAAGTCAGAACTCCTACCTCACGCGTTTTTGATCACACCCAACCTCGACGAAGCGGCTGCTCTAACGGGCAGGAAGGTTGACTCAATCGCTGCCATGAAAGACGCCGCGCGGGAGATCGCTGATTTGGGACCGCGTAACGTCCTAGTTAAAGGCGGGCATTTAGAGGGAGAAGCCATTGACGTTTTGTTCACCGACGGCGAGTTCCACCAATTCAGTACCGATCGTCTAGAAACAAAGAACACGCACGGCACCGGCTGCGTCACCTCGGCGGCGATCACCGCGAATCTGGCCAACGGTTTGAACGTCGTAGAAGCGGTCTCCGCAGCCAAGTCCTTCATCACCCGCGCGATTGAGACCAACCCAAATTTGGGAAATGGCTATGGCCCGGTAAACATGCACACACCGATTCAGCGGCCCCAACCGTAGCTTGGGCACTCAGCCAAACCAAAGAAGGTTTCAAACTGATTACGCGACAAGCCTTTTATTGTTCGTGGTTTAAAATCCAATACGATTAACATGGCGCACCGCTATTTTAATCAGCCTGTCATCCTCAAGGAATTCTCGACTATGAAGATTGCGATCCTCGGTTTCGGACACGCTCCGCCCGCATATAACCTCGAACTTGCCGTGATCGCAGGTGAACAATTGGCCGCTGCGGGGCACTGTGTTGTGGTCGGAAACTCGGTGGGGACCTTTGCCGCCGCGGTTGAGTCCGCGGCCAGCAACGGTGGTCAAACAATGGCAGTGCTTGATGAAGCGGCGTCGGTGCAGCAAACGCTTCCCGCGTCTACCGAGATCGTCGTTGTCGACGCATCGGAGAAGCACCAACGCATCGCGACGCTCGCCGACGCCGGCTTGGTGCTCGGTGGAGCTGGTGGGACACGAAAACTTGCGGCCCAATTGATCGCCAAAGAGAAACCACTGGTCGCCGTTGAAGGAACCGGAGGTGCGGTTGATGATGATTCGCTACCGAATTCAATCCGAGTCGTTGATTCGATTGAATTGGCAGTGGAGCAGTTGTTGGCCACCCTTGGTGGTTAGAACCGCCGTGGGGATACGATAGATAAATCACGCCTAAAACAATGGCGACTCGCGCCATTTGCTTGCTCAAATCAAGCAAAAACGTTCCAACCGACCGTTTTTGAGGCTGAAATACTCGCGACATTGCGCCCCGTGGGAAAATCTGCCCAGCCATTAAACATCCCCCGCCGAATCGGTCGATAAAGAAGAATCGGGTGTTACTCCGCGATCGAGTATGGGTTTGATGTTTCACCAATTGGCTGGAGATTAAACGTGGTAAGAACATTTTCAATCATTCTTTTTTTCGCCATTGCCGTCGGCTCAAATATGACCCACGGGCAAACGCTCGACGACGCAGGGTTGTGGTTTGCGGCGCTGGGAAACGGCAAGTTCGAAAACCTCGACGAAGATGCTCCGCAGCGCTGGTGGTTCGATGCTCATTACCGACTGCGCGTGATGACACAAGCGGATTCAACCAAAGCATTATCCGACCGGGAGTGGGATACGCGCTCAATGACCTGCATACGATCTGGGCAGGATACGGTTGGATAAAGACAGCGCCCGTGTTTGGAAATAACTTTGACGAACACCGTTTGTGGCAGCAATGGACCGCTACGCCAAAGCTTGGCGATTGGAAGATGCTGCACCGAAGCAGGTTCGAACAACGGTGGCTGGAAACGGGTGACGATGTTGGCCTGCGCTGGCGGCAACTACTACGCGGGCAGCGCGTGTTAAGAAGTCACCCGGAGCTCTCGTTTGTTTTATGGGATGAAGTGTTTTTTAATCTCAACGATACCGACTGGGGTGCCAATAGCGGACTTGATCAAAATCGAGCCTTCATGGGCTTTGGTTTCAAGCGTTCGCCGCATTCAAGAATTAGAACGGAGATCGGCTATTTGAATCAGTTTCTCAACCGGCCAGAAGACGGCTTGAATCACATTCTGTCGGTTAACTTTTTCTTTTAAATTTCTGACGGAGTTCGGTGTGCCGTCTTCGAACTGATGAGAGTTTCAGCCAAACCACGTCAAGTGACGTCGCAACGGCTTGGGTCCTCACGCTCAAATAAGCGCCTATCAAAAAAAACAACCATTGGGCCGATAGTTGGTCGGCCCAATGGTGCCCAAGAAGGTCTGGCTTTTAACGAGTTCTCATGCTGTTTATCGAGTTACAACTCTGGCCAGGCCAACCCGTTTCGCAACGTTTCTAGGCTTGTTTTCTACGACGTCGCAAGAATCCAAGACTTCCCAGTGCCAGTACGATCGCAGACGATGGTTCGGGAACTGCCGCAACCGAAGCAATCGTGATGCTGCCTCTAGAGAGAAGGTTGGAAGTGTCGAATGTTATTGATTGAGCTGAGATAGAATCAAAGCCACCTTGAGCCAATCCAAAGTCGAACAGGTCAAATGTTTGGCCCACTGCGACATCGAACGAGTCAGCAAAGTTGAGCTCAAGCGTTCCGTCGAAGAACAGATCGCCACCAACACTAACCGTTTCAAAATCAGTCAAGCTATCAATGTCCAGGCTTAGCAAGCTGGTGTCGGACAACTGTAGGTCACCTGAACCAAGCAGGATGCTGCCGTCGATTTCGCCATCATTGAAAACCGTTCCATCAAAGTTCACACCGCTCTCAATCAGCAAAGCCGGGCTTTCTGAGCTTGTGATCAATCCGCCGAAAGCGTTAACGATGTCGCCTCGGAAAGTCGCACCGGTGGTGGTGGTGAAAAATCGAAGACCCGCGTCGACTCCAGAATTTCCGTCGCCAATGAATGAACCCGAGTTGATAATAGAACCGTTTTGCACGTCACCGGCAAAGCTTCCAACCTGAATTGAAACTGCCGATCCTGAACCGCCTCTGGCGTCGATAGACCCGCTGTTGTTGAGGCTGTAATTGTCTGCCGTGCCGTCGACGTAGAACGTGCCGTTGCGTTGAGCTCCGGTGGCAAGAATATCGCCGGTGTTATTAACTTCAAGGCCGTTACCGTCGAGGTTGAACGCTCGACTGCCTGAACTGATGGTTCCCGAGTTATTGACGACACCGCCTTGATGGTCACCGCCGCCAGCGGGAGTTGGATTACCGAAGTAGACGCCGTTTTGGACGCCCGAGATTGTTCCAGAGTTGTCCAGTGTTCCCTGGAAGCTGACGCCGTTGACGGCGCGGAATCCAGCGGTTGTGCCAGAGTCGCCCTCTGAAGTGATGTCTCCAGAGTTGTTGATCACACCTGAGAAGAGACCGGTGGTCGATCCTTCCAAAGCACCTCCGACACGTGTGCGTTCCAAACGGATACCATCTCCCGCGGTTGCCAATCCTGCAGCGGCGGTGCCGCGGCCTTTAATGGATCCGCCGTTGTCGATGGTGAAGTTGTTTCCCGTATCGCTGAGTTCAACCGAAAAACCTGCTCCCGAATTTCCCGCACCCGCGTCAATCGACCCGTTGTTGTTAAGCGTGAAATCTTGGGCTGTCGAATCGGCGTAGACGGTACCATTGCGTTGGTTGCCGGTGCCGACGATATTCCCCGTGTTGTTGATTTCA
>CALDEW010000258.1 GCA_937942355.1 uncultured Pirellulaceae bacterium
CTGTGATCTCTGTGCCCTCTGTGGTTTTAACTTCTCTCCGGCCCACATCCATTATTGGGTTCCTCACAGGCTGGCGGCTTGCACTGTGGTCAGATCGACCACGCACAATGGTTTTTTCGCCCAAAACCAGCACGATTGGCATTGAACCAGCGGGCAGACGCAGATAAATTTCTGTTTTATTATGCGAGCCGACGCTACTAATAGCTTGCTCGCAAAACTTTCCCCGCGACCTCAACGGACAATAATCAATGGCTTCGCCTTTAAACTGGTTTCGCAGAAACGCAATTTGGATCATGGTTCCCGTCGGAATCTTCTGTATGGCGTTCTTTGGACTTGGTGCCGTCTTCGACACGCTAACATCTACGGCGCGTACCGGCACACGCGACAACCCAACGGTAGCCACCTACAACGGAGGAGAGTTCACGCGTGATCAAATCACCGATATGACGCGCGCACATTATCGCACGCGGAATTTTCTTAACGAGCTCCGCAACCTAGGGGTCGAAAAACGCGGCGATCAGTTCGTAGATCTCGTACGCCCGATCACTCCCATTCGCGACGGCCAGCAAGAGGTGATCGACGAAGATATCATCAGTCGAGCCTTGATCGCGAAAAAGGCCGAAGCGGAAGGACTGACGGTCAGCGATAACATGATCGATCAGTACTTGTTCGGGACTTACGGCGTCATCGATGACGACGGGCTGAGTAATCGAGATTTAGAATTGCTCAACCGGAGGGTTAACAACGGCCAGATTTCGATGGCGGCGATTCGACGCCAACTAAAGACAGAACTCTTGAGTCAGCAAATGACGATGCTGTCGTTCGCCGGTATCCCGCGCGTTCCAAGCCCTTTGGAGTCTGTGCAGCATTATGCCAAGGTCAAACGAAAGGTCGATTGCGAAGTATTCCCCGTCTCCATCAGCGAATACGTCGATGACAGCGCGATGCCGTCGCAGTCGGAGATTCGCGATCTTTATGAAAAGGGTAAATTCGAATTCAAAGATCCCGCTGGCAAACGCCCCGGTTTTAAACTCGCTCGCCGAATGAAGCTGCAATACTTCGTAGGCGATTACCAAGACTTCCTCGACAAAGCGTCTCAGGGACTATCCGACGAAGAAGTCCAGAAAAAGTACGATGAACTTGTGGCTCAAGAATCGGATTTGGTGATGGAGATTGTCATCGACGAGAACGAAGACGACATGCCGGCAATCAATCTCGAAGGCGACGACGAAGCCGAAGGCGACAAAACCGATGACGGTGAAGAGGATGCCGCGCCAAAACCGGCTGACCCCGCTTCTGACGACCAGAGCTATAAGATTGAATCCTCTGATTCAAAGTTTGTCTTGGTTTCGATGCCAGCTCAAGAAGAGACATCTGGCGTGGAAGTACCAACTGCAGACGGTTCGGTTCCCGAGGTTATTGCTGGCGATGGTCCCGTTGCTGATGCGGTCGAAGTCGTCGGTGAAAAAGTCGAAGGTGCCGTAGAAGCGACTGAAGGTGCCGTAGAAGCGACTGAAGGTGCTGTCGAAAAAGCGGAAACAGCCGTTCAAGACGCTGCGTCAACGGAGGCTCCCGCGACTACAGAAGCTCCGATTGAAATGAAGACCGAACTGACCGAAGAGTCAGCACCGGGAACAAACATCGAGTCCCAAGCAGACGCTGTGGTCGTTGAGAGCAAGAGTGACACCGTAGGTGACGGTGCTCCTGCTGCGTCCGCCGATACAACCGAACCAGATGTGGGTGGAATTGGCGACATGAAGGACGTCGACATTGGTCCTCTGTTAACCGACGAGGACGATGTCGTAAAACGCGCTAAACCGCTGGACGAAGTGGCTGACTTAATTCGCCGCCAACTGAAAGGCCCAGAAGCGGAAACCGCTTTGAAAACGGCGCTAGCGACCGCAGAGAATGAACTTGAGAACTATTTCAATCTGCGACTTCAATGGGAAGTCAACGGTAAAGAAAAGAACAGACCCGCTCCTGAGCTTCCCAACCTCCAAGCGATTGCGGACAAGTACGGTTTGCGTCTCGCGGAAACCGAATTGGTTGACAAGGAAGAGATGATGAAAACGGAGCTGGGAAAAATCTATGAGGTTTTCAATGTGCAGAACCGCCCGGTTCCAGTGCCTTTGCCAGACGTGATTTTCAATAAGTTCAACAGCTTGAGCGAGTACGATTCGACGTCAACGGACAATCGTTTCACAGGGAAGTCCTACGTTTACTGGCCAACTGAGTTGGCTGATTCAAAGGTTGCAACACTCGAAGAGTGTAAAGATGACATCATAAAATTCTGGCGACAACAGAAAGCCGTGGAAACCGCCACCAAAGCCGCTGAAGCAATTGCTGCGAAGGTCAGCAAGGACAAAAAGCTGAGTTCGATTGATCCTGCGAAGACAATCCAAACCGGCGAGTTCACCTGGTTTCAACCACGTGGTCGACGAGCTGTGCTGTCAAGTCCGATCGGCGTTGATGCTCCTTCGGAAGCGTTTATGGAAACAGCATTTTCACTTAGCCAAGGCGAAGCCGGTGTGGCTGTTGATGGTTCTGGCGAAACAATTTTTGTCATCCAATCACAAACTCCCAAAACCCCAGTAACGGAAATTGGAGACGACTTTCTTAAGAATCAATTGTTCAAATTCCAACGATTGCCACCCGATGTGGGGCTGGTAAACGCTCACTATTTTCAAAAGAAGTCCGAGGCTTGGAACAGCGAATTCAGAAACTCCATGGGTGTTGCATTTGAGAAGTAGCTGAATTGCCCTAGGTAAATTCAAATCCCGCGCATGCAATGGGCTAGCGCGGGTTTTTTTGTCTCATCGTCCTTAGTGTCGGAAACCCGTTTTTACTGATGCCAGATTACAAAGAAATCTACAACGATGTCGTGAACACAAACTCACGATATACGGTCGCTCAGAATTCGCCCGGGTTCCGAGTTGTCCTACAATCCGAGCCGATTTTAATCCACCTCTCGGGGCGCAGTTTGGACGTGGGCTGTGGAGTCGGATTTGCGTTTGAGTATCTCTCCAATCCCCAATTTCGGTTTGATACTTACGGTGTCGATATCAGCAACGAAGCGATCGCGATCGCGAAACGCCGTTTGCGCTCCGAACCCAGGATGCAAAATCTTGATGATCGGCTCAAGGTGCTCGATTCGCAAACCTTGCCCTTTGAAGACGAATTCTTTTCGCTGGTGACCTGTTTTGATGTTCTCGAGCATCTGGACGAATCGGACATTGATGCAACCCTGCAAGAGATTGATCGGACGATGCTCATTGGCGGGACGCTTCTTTGTGCGGTCTCGTGTCGTAAAGCAGGTACCGCAGATAAGTTTGGAGACAATCTTCATCGCACCGTCAAGGCAACGGATTGGTGGATCGACAGAATTCAGCCCAAACGCGCGATATTTGATGGTCAGCGCAAACAGCTGATCATGTGGAAGAATAAGGCGAACACGAAGACAACGTAGTTGTCGCGCAATTTTAGCGGCAGGGCGCTAACCGCTGGTTCGTTGAACAACGTTTTCCCCGATTCTTCAGGCAAAGGCACGGCAACCCGCGGCTAGCGTACCGCGGCTCAGATTAGTGAAGCCCGTTCCGCTGGACACTACCCTGCACCTTAGCAGGGCGCTCAATTCTTTCGCCTAATCGTGCGGTGCCTTATCTCCCAGAAATGGCGATCAAGGAAAAACCATCGGCCCTCATTCCGTGTAAGCACCACTTCAAAACAACTGAAAAACGGTTAAACTGTTCACTCATAATTTTCCGGAAAGTTGCACGGGTTAACGCAGATGAGTTCAAGTTTTGATGCCTTTGGAAGTCGAGATACAATAACGGTCAATGGCCAAGAGATCGGGATCTATAAAATCTCGGCCTTACAGGACAAAGGTATTGGTAAAGTTGATCATCTACCTTACTCGATCCGGTTATTGCTCGAGTCCGTCCTTCGCAATTGCGACAACAAAGTTGTCACCGAAGAAGACGTAAAAAATTTGGCGAACTACGACGCGGCAAGTCCTGCCAAAGTCGAGATCCCGTTCAAACCAGCGCGGGTTGTCCTCCAGGACTTCACCGGCGTACCTGCGGTCGTTGATCTTGCCGCAATGCGATCTGCGATGGCCCGTCTTGGGGGAGACCCTGAAAAGATCAACCCGCTGATTCCGGTGGATCTTGTCATCGACCACAGTGTTCAAGTTGATCAGTTCGGTTCCGATGCCGCTTTAGAGATGAACGTGGAGTTGGAGTTCAAGCGTAATCGCGAGCGTTATGAATTTCTGCGTTGGGGACAGAAGGCTTTTGATAACTTCCGCGTCGTTCCACCCAATGTGGGGATCGTTCACCAAGTCAACTTGGAATTTTTGGCCAAAGGCGTTTTCGTCCGCAATGACGAAAAAGGCCCCGTCGCAGTTCCTGATACGCTCGTTGGAACTGACAGCCACACGACGATGATCAATGGTTTAGGCGTGCTTGGTTGGGGTGTTGGCGGTATCGAGGCCGAAGCCGCGATGCTTGGTCAGCCGATCTACATGTTGTTGCCCGAGGTGATTGGTTTTGAACTGACTGGAAAACTGGCAGCCGGGGCTACAGCGACGGATCTTGTTCTGACCGCGACAGAGAAACTGCGCGCCGCGGGTGTCGTCGGCAAATTTGTTGAGTTTTACGGTGAAGGCGTCAACAGCATGTCGTTGGCCGATCGCGCGACGCTGGCGAACATGGCACCCGAGTACGGAGCGACAATGGGATTCTTCCCAATGGACGACGAAACGCTTGACTACATGCGACGCACCGGACGTACCGAAGATGAGGTTGCTTTGGTCGAAGCCTACACCAAAGCTCAGGGCTTGTTCCGCGCCGACGATACTCCGGTGCCAAAGTTCACTCGCACGTTGGGACTAGACATCAGCACCGTGGAACCATCTTTGGCGGGCCCTAAGCGTCCTCAGGATCGCATCGCTTTGTCCGCAATGAAAAAGTCTTTCAACGATAGCCTGACAGCTCCCGTCGGACACAGCGGTTTTGGGTTGAGCGCGGACAAACTGGACGCTTCGGCGCGAGTGGAAAACAATGGGCAATCCACTGACATTCAACATGGCTCCGTTGTTATTGCGGCGATCACCAGTTGCACCAACACCAGCAACCCCAGTGTGATGATCGCGGCAGGTGTTTTGGCGAAAAAGGCGGCCGAGAAAGGCCTAACGGTTCCTTCTTACGTGAAAACCAGCCTTGCACCGGGTTCACGTGTGGTCACTGACTATCTGGATAAATCTGGCCTGACCGAATCGTTGAAAACACTTGGCTTCCACACCGTTGGCTACGGCTGCACATCCTGCATCGGCAACAGCGGCCCTCTGCCGGAGCCTGTTTCTAATGCGATTACAACCGGCGAGTTGGTCGCATCGAGTGTCCTTTCGGGCAACCGCAACTTCGAAGGGCGCGTCAATCCAATGACCAAAGCCAATTACTTGGCCAGCCCACCTTTGGTTGTGGCCTACGCGCTTGCCGGCACGACCGATATCGACTTGGTCACCGAACCGATCGGAAAAGGAACCGATGGCGATGTCATGCTGTCGGACATCTGGCCAACTCAAGAAGAAGTTCAATCAATTCTGGACGCAAGTGTGTTACCGGAGATGTTTCAAAATCAGTATTCCAACTGTTTTGAATCCAACGAGATGTGGAACAAGATTGAAACCGGCGAAGGCGCTCTTTACCAATGGCAGGATTCCAGCACGTACATTCAAGAGCCGCCTTTCTTAGCCGGTTTAACCAAAGAGGTGACTCCAATCGAACCGATCAAAGGTGCGCGCGTGCTGGCTTTGTTGGGTGATTCTGTTACGACCGATCACATTTCTCCCGCTGGAGCGATCGCCAAGAGCGGTCCAGCAGGCAAGTTCCTACAAGAAAGCGGTGTTGGTCCCCGCGAGTTCAATAGTTTTGGATCTCGCCGAGGAAATGATCGCGTGATGGTTCGGGGAACGTTTGCGAACATTCGTATTCGAAACCAATTGGCTCCTGGCACCGAAGGTGGTGTGACGACTCACCTACCTACCAACGAACAGATGTCGATCTACGATGCTTCGATGAAGTACCAAAACGACGACACTCCGCTGATCGTGTTAGCGGGGACGGAGTATGGTACCGGCAGCAGCCGTGACTGGGCAGCGAAAGGAACGATGATGCTGGGCGTCAAAGCCGTGATCGCTGCATCCTACGAGCGTATCCACCGCAGTAACCTGGTGGGCATGGGTATTCTCCCGCTGGAGTTCCAAGATGGAAACACTTGGAAGTCGGTTGGTTTGACTGGCAAGGAAACTTTCTCCATCGCGTCGCTGAGTGACAGTCTCGAACCACGGTCCTCAATTGAAGTGATCGCCGTTGACGACGATGGAAAAGAGACGAAGTTCAACGCAACGGTGCGAATCGATACGCCGGTCGAGATGGATTACTATCGCAACGGGGGAATCCTCCAAACAGTTTTGCGAAACTTGCTGTAGAAAGCAGTGCCGTTTACTTGCAGAGGGCTGCGAGGGGGAAACAGCGTGCAACAAGCAAGCTTAGCTCCGAGAGGCCGTGGTTATTTCCAGCCGGCTGGGCGGTATCGGGTGTGTCCCAGCTTAGACTCAGAGGGTAGTGGATGAGGCAACGAGTCCTGCCCCTCCTTTACCCTTCGATTTACCCTTTCACCCTTTCGTGCATCGTTTAATGCAGCTGCAGGATTCGTGGCCTCATCCATTACCAGGATATTAAGACTTAAGGCTGCACTACCGTCAAAACGGCTACGCTGCTTAGAGTTGCCTATTCGTAGATGGTGAACTCACCGGTAGGCAAGTCGTTGGGCAGCAACGTAATTTCCGGCACTGCGGCAGTATGCCGATCGGCTGCTCGCCGCCCGCTCTCTTTTCGATAGCTGCTGATCTTGTTCCGGCCGCTGTTTTTTGAGTCATACAATGCAGCGTCGGCTTTGCTGAAGATTGATTCGAAATTACTGTCAGCCTCAGACTTGCAGACACCAAAACTACAGCTGTAAATTAGATCCGAAGCCAATATTGACTGTCGAATCTCTTCTGCAAAATCACTTGCTTGTTTAGCGCTGCGATTGCTAAGTATTACCAGGAATTCGTCTCCGCCCCATCGAGCAATGATGTCCTTGTCACCTAACTTTGACCTGACGATCGTTGCCACATCAAACAGCACACGATCTCCGTAGCAATGGCCGAGATTGTCGTTAATCTCTTTGAACTTGTCTAAATCAAACAGAAGCATCGAGTATTCGAAACTACTTTTTGACGATAGATCCGCAAACTCGGCTTCCAGTCCATAACGATTAAACAAACCTGTTAACGGGTCCCGCCGAGCAAGTTCGTGGTAGGTGGCCGACTCCGTAATCAATAAGTTGTTATGCGCTTGGAGCTGCGACGCACTAACGGTTTTGTCCTGGAGTCTCTTCTTAAGTCTCAACGTGCGAACGACGAGCCCGATGAGCGTCCCGCCCATCCACAGCCAGAGCAAACTTTGATTCAGAGTTGCACTATCAACCCAATTTCCTACGCATTGAATCGACGCAATCTCAATCACACCTTCGCCGCCAGTGTTGACGTTAAACTCGAACAATGTAACGTTTTTAAAAGCAACCTCTGCGGCCTTACCTTTTGCGTTATAACTTTGTTGCCACCATGTCGGCACAAGGAAATCTTTTGGGCGCACTGTAACGGTTTCCATTTTATCTGAAAGACTTAACAGTGTTTCATTGTATTTAAGGCTTGCGTAATCCCCTTCTATGCTGATAGTCGGTTCAAAATCTTTAATGTAAAAGAAGACCTGTTCGCCTCCTTGCCTAGTCGTTTTGCATGTTATCTCGAAGCGGTCCACCCAAGACAAGTCTCTGGGAAAGTCTTCGCCAGGAGAAATTGAAATGAGCGAATAGATTTTCTCGAGAGATTTTCCATTGACGTCGTATGTGAACCTAAAAAGATCGTCGTCGATTTCTGCAGAAGATACGGACGTCCCTCCCCATGCTCGATCGTCGCCGCTCATAACTTTTGCAGCGTTCTGAGGAAGTAGTGAACATGAGCGCACGACGACTTTGTTCGCCAGAATTACTGCGAGCGTAACCAGCAGCAAGGTGGCGATCAGAATTTCAGTTTTGAATTTTGAAATCATGGAAACAAAAGAGGCGAAACACGTTCGGAGACCGACCCTTAAAGGTAGCCTTTGGGGGGCCTGATGTTTCTAACTCTAGGTCACGGTAAAGAAATGTCGTTAACGCGACAAAATTTCCGACCAAAAGACCAATCGAAATGTCGTTCCCACCGATCAAAATCGGCACAATCGTCAATAAGCGCACTTCGATGTTCTCCTCCTCTATGCAAGAGGAGAAACTTGTTGCAGCGGTTACGTTTTTGTTTTGAGGCGAAACTCAACCAACGACTCAGCTCAGTTGGCTCAACCGGTTAGCCAGAAGCAACTTCTGCCAGCGCTTCTGTTGCCTGTTTGGATCTGCGAACTCGCACAGCACAAACCTTGTACTCGCCGGTCCCAGTGATTGCATCGCCCGCATCATTGGTCAACAAATTCGCTCGATTTTCCGCGAAGTGCATTGGCATCCAGATGCAGCCGAAGCGAACACGCGGAGAAACCCAAGCCTCCGCCTGAATCGTTCCGCGTCTCGAACTTACTTCCACCTTGTCTCCATGAGCAATGCCTAAAATCTTGGCATCGCGTCGATGGATTTCGATGAAGTTCCCCCTTTGTTTCGCGACTGGTCCGGCGTCACGGCGGGTCTGAGTCGCGCTGTTGTAGTGATAGAGCGTTCTTCCCGTAGAAAGAACTAAGGGATAATCGTTATCAGGAAGCTCGTCACTGGGGCGATAATCAACTGCTTGAAACGGCGCTACACCGATAATGGGTCCGTCAAGATGTAACGTGGGCGTACCGGGGTGGTCTTCGTCCGGGCAAGGCCAATGAAGCCCTTTCACATTTGCTTCCAAACGATCGTAAGACATACCTCTGAGCTGTGGCGTCAGCGACGCAAATTCCGCGAATACCTCTTTGCTGGAAGGATAATCCGGCATGTCGTATCCAGAGGCTCGCGCGATATCGCATAAGATCTCCCAATCGGGACGCGCGTTTCCAGGCGGATCAACCGCTTTGCGAACGCGCTGGACGCGGCGATCACTGTTGGTGAAAATACCGTCTTTTTCCGCGAAACAGGCACCCGGCAAAATGACATCCGCAAAACGTGTCGTCTCGTTGTGGAAAATTTCCTGACAGACTACAAACTCGCAGGCGTTGAGCCCAACCTCGACCTTGGTCACGTTGGGTTCGGAGATAACAATGTCCTCGCCCATCACATAAACCGCCTTCAGGTTGCCCCGCGCCATCTCTTTCATCATTTCATTGAGATTGATGCCGTTGTTGGGCGACAAAGAGACTCCCCATGCAGATTCGAAAATCTCTCGGATACTTGGGTCAACGACTTTCTGATAACCCGGGTAGTAGATTGGCGTAGCGCCTGCGTCGTTGGCACCCTGAACATTGTTCTGGCCTCGTAGCGGATTCATACCCGCAGACCGAACGCCCAGATGCCCCGTCATCAGTACCAAATTGGCCAGACAATAAACGTTGTCCGTTCCGTGCGTGTGTTCGGTAATGCCAAGCGTATAGTAAATTCCAGCGGCCTTGGTCGAGGCGTACCACCGAGCAGCAGTGCGAATATCCTCCGCAGGCACACCGGTAATCTCTTCTGCGGCCTCCGGCGAATAGGATTTGACCTTCTGGGCAACGGACTCAAAATCGGTCGTGTGTTTCGCGATGAATGCCTTGTCGTGGAGGTCCTCTTCAATGATCACATGGGCCATGGCAGACAACAGCCACACGTCCGTCCCTGGTTTGAGCTGAAGATGCAAATCAGCCATCTCCGCCAACCATATTTTTCGAGGGTCCGCAACAACGAGTTTTGCTCCACGCTGGCGAGCCCTTTTCATTTCCATCGCGATGATTGGATGTGCTTCGGTCGTGTTGGAACCGATGACAAACATCATCTCGGAGTCACGAATCTCATCAATCGAATTTGTCATCGCTCCCGCTCCGAACATTGTCACCAGACCGGCGACGGTGGGAGCATGTCAGGTAGCGGCACACTGATGAACATTGTTGGTGCCAAACGCAGCCCGAGCCACCTTTTGCATCAAATAGTTCTCTTCGCCGGTGCAGCGTGAAGATGAAATAAACCCAAGAGCGTCAGAGCCGTACTTTTCCCGTACTCGGTTTAGTCCTGCGGACGTCGCAGCAATCGCCTCCTCCCAAGTCGCCGGTTGGAGATCACCATTAGCGTCTCTGATCAAAGGTTCGGTAATACGGTCTTTATGATGGATGAAATCGTAGGCAAACCGCCCTTTGACGCATAAATTCCCATCGTTGAGCGTTTCCCCAGGTTCGGGGCTGGTGACTTTCACAACGCGCTCATTCTGAACGTGCAAATTCAGCTGACATCCAACACCACAAAAATTGCAGGTGGACCTAACCGATTCTGTTCCGCCCAGCTGGACCAAATTCTTGGGGGCTTTCTTTTCGATCAGAGCCCCGGTGGGGCAAGTGTCGATACAGCCACCGCAAAGCTCGCACGTCGTATCAATTAAGCTACGTTGCCCGGCAGTTGCGATCGTCGTCGCGCTGCCTCGATTGGAAAGCGTGATCGCATTCACCGCTTCGACTTCGTCACAATAACGAGTGCATCGTGCACAAAGGATGCAAAGGTCAGGTTCGAATTGAATGTACGGGTTGTCGTCCATGGGACGGTCACTGCGAGGCGCTTCAACCGGAGCCAAGTTCATATCGGGCACCGTCTGACAGAGCTCTCGTAACTGATTGCCATTGCCCGTTTCCAAAGGCAATCGCGCATCGTCCAGATCGTGATCGGACTTGTACAGGTTATAAAGCACCTTCCGATGACGCTCGATTCGATCGGACTGCGTTTGAATCTCCATGTCGGGCGTCACTACCCAGGCACATCCCGGTTGCAAGCGTCTCTGGCCCGCGACCTCGACCAAGCAGACGCGGCATGCGCCCACGGGTTCCAGTCGAGTATCGTGACAAAGTGTTGGGATCTCAACGCCTTCACGTTTCGCAACTTCGAAAACCGTTTCGCCTGAAGAGGCAGATACCGATTTTCCGTCGAGTTTAATATGAAAAGAATCGCTCATAGGTTTAGCTTTCGAATCTATGACTATTTCGTTTTGAAGTGATCTGGAAAATGCTTACGTGCCGAATCCAACGGTTTCGCGGCAACCATGCCCAGTCCGCAGATAGAGCCCTCTTCCATCTCCCAGGCAACATCGTCGGCGTGTTCAAATGCGATTGGATCGCCAAGTTTTAAATATGCATCGTTTTGCCGTCGTAAGTATCGTGAACCAATTCGACAGGGCGCACATTGCCCACAACTTTCGCGCTCGAAGAACTCCAATTGCCAACCGGCGGCTTGGGCCATATCGACAGTGTCGTTGAGCACGACGACGCCCGAGCTACCCATCATGGATCCGGCTTCGGCCAAGTTTTTATAGTCCAAAGGCAGCGCTCGCATCGAGATCGGCAGAAAACCTGAGGAAGCCCCACCTGGGGAAAATGCCAGCGGCGTTCCGGTGTAACCACCGGCGGCCTCAACTAATTCGTCCAGCGTCACGCCCAGAGGAAGTTCGTACACACCGGGGGATTCAATGTGGCCGGAAATACAATACAGCTTCGAACCCGCTTCCGTCCTGCCGAGGTCCTTGAAGTGTTGCCCGCCGCGATGAATGATCGACGGCACGCAAGCGATCGTTTCCACATTGTGAATCAAAGACGGCTTGCCGCGAAAACCGGCCTCCGTTGGGAAAGGCGGCTTCAATCGGGGCATCCCGCGTTTGCCTTCCAACGACTCTAATAGCGCTGTCTCTTCGCCGCAAATGTAAGCACCATGCCCGCGCACAACAGTGAAGTTGAATTGAGCCAGCTGAGTTTGTGCTTCTTCGATCGCACGATTGATCGAATCGTATTCATTGCCGTACTCGCCACGGATATAGATGTAGATCTCGCTGGTCTCGATCATGGCGGCCGCGATCGCCAGCCCTTCAAGCATTTTGTGCGGTTGTCTGAGAATCGTCTCACGGTCCTTGAACGTTCCGGGCTCGGCTTCGTCCGCGTTGCAGATCACATATCGTTCGGTCTCATTCTGGCTGCGGAGCGCCTTCCACTTAATGTGAGCCGGAAATCCAGCGCCACCGCGCCCTTGCAGTCCTGAAACCTCAATTTCCTTGATCACCGCTTCGGCACCCATGGAAATTGACTTCTTCAATGCGGAGTAGCTCAAATCGACCGGCCCCGCCAGATTAATCGCCAACTCTGGATCGTCGGGCGTGATTGAGGTTTCTTTTTTTGTGTACGTCTTCAACTCCATCTCTTCGGTCAGCGTCGCAATCGCCAAATCACACTGCCCCAAACAGCTTACGCGCTCGCATGCTTTCCCAGAATCGGTAATGCTCGCAGCCAATTCGTCTGCGCCAGCCAACTGACAGGACAGTCCGTCGCAAACGCGCGTGCGTTTCCCCGGAGTATCAATCAGCGAATAAAACTTCCCCGTGCCCCATATATCCGCCTCGGGAACACCGGTATCTTCTGAGACTTGTCGCACCGATTCTTCGGTGACGCCGCCTGCGTGTTCCAGAAGATCAAGAATCTTTTCGCGTTGGGCATCCGGTTTTTGCATGGTTTCTATTATGAGATACTGATATGTGATTTTATGGTCTGGTCAGACGTTTGACCAAATGACCGCGAACGATCGAATAGAGTATAATCTATTTCCTGTTATTATTATTTGGTGAAACAAATTTTGATAGCTCCGTTCCCCCGCTGACGAAATGCGAACCTTAGGACAAAACGTAGCCTCCTACCGCTCTCAAAACCAGACCAACGATCGGATTTGCGTGGCTGTCGTTGAGCAATTCAAACCCGGAAGAGAAAAAGGATTACTTTGAAACCGTCGCTTGCGAATTTTTCTCGTATCGTCATAAAGATTGGTTCGGCATCACTGGTTGACCAGATAACTGGAATACGTGACCTCTGGTTAACTTCCTTGATCCGGGATGTGGCCGATCTATGGGCCTCTGGCGCTGAAATTTTGATCGTTTCTTCAGGTTCTATTGCCTTGGGACGCAAGCAATTAGCGGACCAGGGCGTGCCGATCAGCGCCGGTCCGCTGCTGCTGGAGGAGAGCCAAGCCGCAGCGGCGATCGGACAAATTGCGCTATGCCACGCTTACCACAACGCGCTCAAAGCTCACAACATAACGGCGGCTCAAATTCTGCTTACTCTCGGCGACACCGAACAGCGGAGGCGTTATCTGAACGCGCGCGACACGATTCAAACGGCGCTGAAATGGAAATCTGTACCGGTCATTAATGAGAACGACTCGGTCGCCACAGCAGAGATTCGGTACGGTGATAATGATCGTTTGGCGGCGCGCGTTGCGTCGATGGTTTCCGCCGATTTGTTGATTCTCCTTTCGGACATCGACGGATTGTACACTGCTCCTCCGCATCTGGACCCGAACGCAAAACATTTGGAAATTGTTGATAACATCACGCCGGAGATCGAAGCCATGGGCGGCGATGCGGCGTCCGAGTTTTCTCGTGGGGGCATGCGAACAAAAATTGAAGCCGCCAAGATTGCGACGTCTGCCGGAACCACGATGGTGATCACTTCCGCCGCTCAAATGCACCCGCTCTCCGAACTGAGCAACGGAAAGAAAGCGACGTGGTTTCGTCCATCGCAGATACCCATCAACCAGCGCAAGCGCTGGATTGCCGGCGGATTGGAAGTCACCGGCCAAATCGTAGTCGACCAAGGGGCGTTGGCGGCACTGAAGCGCGGGAAGAGCCTGCTGCCCGTGGGAGTAACGGCAGTGCAAGGCGACTTCGCCCGAGGTGATACCGTCAAGATTGTCAGCCCCAATGGAATTACGATCGGGCGCGGACTGTCCGAATACGATTCAGCACAAGCCAAGAAAATCATGGGGCTTCACAGCGCTGAAATAGCTGAACTGCTTGGCCAAAACATTCGATCAGTGCTGATTCACCGAGACGACATGGTGATGGAACTTTAACTGGCTCATGCCCCTTACTTTTCAACGGGGCAATCAGAAGGAAGTTTTTGCGGGCTTAGTGCGGCGATCGCGTCTTAATTTTAGGGTAGTGGATGAGGCCACGAATCCTGCGGCTGCATTAAACGATCCACTAAAGGGTAAAGAGGGTAAAGGAGAGGCAGGACTCGTTGCCTCATCCACTACCTCCAACCCTAAATCTAAGGTGGCACACTGCACTATTTCGATTTCTCCCCGACCAACACTTTCTATTGACCGGGTTGAATCACACCGTCCATCAAATTTTGCTCGTGAGCCTCGCAGCCGGAAGCGGAGATCGAAAGAGCACCAGATTCTTCGCGCAGAATCCATTTCTTTTCCGCGAGAACCCACAGGTGAAACTCCAGCAGTTCGTAAGAATAGGCGACGATCGTATCAAGTCCGCCAATCGCGATACCTGATTTCCGTAAGTCCTTGCGCTTCCTCTCATAGAACATCTTCAGCAATTCGCGGCGATGTTCATTAAGGACGTCAGGCGTGAGTTTCAGCTCATCTTCTTCTGACAATTCGCCCGCCGGCGCGGCAGTTGGTTCCTCAACGGGAGCGTCATCAGTTTGAGCTTCCACAGCCGAATCTGGTGCTGCCGGCACCTCTGCTACAGGCGCTTGTTCCCTAGCCATGCTGCTCAATTGTTGATCGTATTGCTGACGCAGTTCGGGATCGCGCAGGACCTTAAACGCTTCGATGGCCTGAGGTACGCTCGAGTGATCGCCGCTGGATTCGGCGTCCGCTGCCAGCTGTCGAAACAGCCCCTCAAGTTCGTCCAGCGTCGCCATCGGATCGGCCCCAAGGACTTCGTAGTGGTTTGGAGATTGAATTGTTTCAGTAGAATTCATTTCAGCAACTTTATTTTGGAGAGAATAGGAGGACGGGTTACCGCCAGCCGGGCAAGATAAATAAAGGTAGGTCAATCCTTCGCGCTGTCGAGCGAATTTGTGCTTTTTTGATCGCTACTGTCGACTCGCTACGCCCAATGCAAATTGTCGAAGCGGAATTTTCTGCTATATTTCCTACAACCGGAACCTTTCGCACCCTTTTGGGCGTATTGATTCGAGCGAAATTCTTCGGTCATATACGTTTTTCCCTACGTGAGACTTGTTTCGTGTTTGAAAACCTTTCGGCCAATATTGTCCGAGCCCAGCATCAGAAAGCGGAATGCGGCGCGTTGGAGTTGCTGCTTAAATCGTCGTTCGAGAACCCACTGTTTTACCCATCCGCGGATCAATGGATGTTTCCGGGCGATTCATTGGCAATCGTATTGCAGAGCAATCTATCGCAGGCTCCCAAGGTGCTTGATAGCTTCCTCCAATACGTCAGTGAACTGAAAGTTGACGCCGATGACGTTGTCGTTGTGATCAGTTCACAGATGGCGGACCAGTTTGGAATTACCGCCCAGCAATTACAACAATCGGAATCCGAAGTTGCCAACGGAATGCCGCCTGCGCTGATGCAAGTCAAAATTGGCGGTGGTGAAGTTTCGTTTCAAGTCCACGATCCAGCCAATTCCTACGGGCTGGCCTACCTTGCGGCCAACGAGGCGGGCGATCCGGTGCACATCAATCGCTTACTGGCCGACGCCGACGTTGTCGTTCCCATTGGATGTCCAACGCCGGGTGATCAGCAACGATATGACTGTTTGTATCCTGATTTTGGATCTGCCGAACGTTTGAAGCAATTTAAAGCCGGATCGGGATCAGTCGCCCAACGTCAGCAAGAGATCGAGTTGGCTAACGATAACCTGGGAACATTTTTCTCTGTTGAGATCGTCACCGAACCCGGCGGACAAATTGCGGCGGTGTTTGCTGGGGCGCGAAAGGATGTCTTTGAGCAATCGAAACAATTGGCTGACGAACTTTGGACCGTCAACTTCATTCCAAATCACCAAACGGTATTGGCAACCATTGAAGAACCGGGGCGCGTGCAGACGTGGGACGACTTTACCGACGCGGTGATCAATGCGGCACACGTCTCTAACGGCAGCGGCCCAATCGCGGTATGGACGGCCATCGACCAACCCGCAGACCGAAACACGCGCAAGGCGCTGATGGCTCAGTTTGACGAAAGCATCAGTGGAAAACTCTCTGTACGCCAGCGGTCGTTGGCTTCCATTGTTTCTGAACGGCCTGTCTTTTTGAAATCCGAACTGTCGCAATCGCAAACCGAAGAGTTAGGCTTAGGCTATATTGCATCCGAGAGCGACGTCGAATCGATACTGGATAAGTCTGAGTCAGGCATTTTACTTCGCGATGCTCACCGCTGCCGAATTGACCAACCCCAAACCGCATCCAAGTAAAACATGTTCGACGAATCAACCCTTTCACATTACCGCGCTCTCAAAGACCGAGTCGCCATGGTCGAGCTTGACAGCTGTCTGGTTCAGCTGACGGGATCCGATCGGCATCAATTCCTTCACAACTTCTGCACCAACGAGATCAAGGAATTGCCGAACTTTGGCGTTTGCGAAGCCTTGATTCTCGACGGCAAAGGGAAAGTCCTTTTCCATATTCATGTGCTCAACAGGCAAGATGCGCTGCTGCTTCATTCCATGGCCAACGACGCGGAAGCAATGGTTGAACATCTTGACAAGTATCTTCTAAGAGACGATGTCCAGATGACCGTGATCTCTGATCACAAGTCAAAGTTCGTGACGGGACCGGAATCGGAAAAAGCCCTCTCGACTTTACTCCCATCAAAACTTGAACCAAACCAGTTGCTTGAACTGTCCTCTGGAGGATTGATTGCTCATGTAGAGCTCGCGGGTTGGGGCTACTTGATCCTATCCGATGATGAAGACTTGGTCGACAATTCGATTGTTTCTGCCGGGCCAGATGCGCTTCAAGCGCTCCGTATTGAAAACCAAACGCCTTGGATGGGCATCGACATCGACAATTCCAATTTGCCACAGGAATTATTGCGAGACGAAAAGTGCATCAGCTTCACTAAAGGCTGCTATCTTGGCCAAGAGACGGTGGCGCGAATCGACGCAATCGGTCGTGTTAATCGAGTGATCGTTTTGGTCAAATCAGAAGTCGCAGTTGAGAGCGGAGCCGAATTGATAGTTGCAGAAAAAACGGTCGGAAAGTTACTGTCCGTTTCGTGGTCGCCCGACCAAGCCTGTTTCCTTGCGCTCGCGATGGTGCGACGTCCGCACGAAAAAGCGGGCACCGAACTGACGTGTGGTTCATCCTTGGTAACGGTCGTTTAGATGGCGAAGCAAAAATCTCTTTTCCGGCCCTGCATCGATCTACACGATGGCCAAGTCAAACAAATCGTCGGCGGCACGCTGACTGATGATGGGGCGACTGAGAACTTCGTGTCCAATCGCCCAAGCTCTCACTTTGCCGAAATGTTTCGCAGTGATGAACTCCTTGGTGGGCACGTGATTCAACTTGGCCCCGGCAATCAAGCCGCCGCCGAAGAGGCAATTGCCGCTTATCCGGGCGGACTTCAAATTGGCGGAGGCATAAATGATTCCAATGCGCGAAAGTGGATCGACCTAGGAGCCAGTCACGTTATCGTCACATATTGGCTATTAAATGAAAAAGGGGAATTTCAGGAGCAGCGTGCCTCCGAGTTGGCGGACATTGTCTCGCCTCAGAGATTGGTGATCGACCTCAGTTGCCGCAAGACCGACTCGGGCTGGAGGGTCGCCATGAACCGCTGGCAAACTTTGACTGATCTCGAGCTTGACCAAACGGCTTTGGATCGTCTGAGTCAGTACTGCGACGAGTTCCTAATTCATGCGGCCGATGTTGAAGGAAAATGCCGGGGCATTGACGGACCCTTGGTAGAAATGCTGGGCCAATGGTCGGGGCGCAAAATCGTTTATGCCGGAGGCGTCGCCCGCATGGCGGACGTTGAATTGATCCAGAGCCTAAGCGGCGGTCGTGTGGACGTTACTGTCGGCAGCGCTTTGGACATCTTTGGTGGCGACGGAGTAGAATACAGAGAATTGGTAGACTGGAATCAAAGATAGCAAAGCGTCAACGTCTTGTTTGTATTTCGATTGCATCAATCTCTGATCAATCGTTTCTTAAACTTCGGCTAAAGTGCCTGTACTGTCGGCGAAACTGTCGGCCTCAACACCAAATTTGTGCAGCATGGTGAGATAGAGATTTGACAAACGAACTTCCTCGAAATCCATCTTGTGCTTCCAACTGGCGTCCGTATCGAAACCCGCCGTCGCCTGATTGTCTTCGTTACCTTTGCCGAACTTCAGATATTGCCCATGCTTGAATCCCATGTTCTTTCCTCCCGCTAAAATCAAAGGGTAATTGCGTGAAAGGTGGAAAGCGCTAGACGCAGAACCCAGCAGCAGCATCGTGTTATCCAGCATAGATCCTTCTTCGCCGGGCTCGTGAGTTGACTTAATCCGAGTGACGAAACGCCCAAATTCAGCGCTCAGAAAGTTACTGTAAGTACCAAAGTTCTTCCAACCGTCGGGCTTTTTGACGGCATGGGTGAGTTCGTGAGTCAATTTGAAACCAACGGCGCGACCGAGATAGTCGCTGATACCGACACCATTTTCACGGCCCAATTGGTAGGTTGCAACGCGCGTGGAGTCTGTCTTGAAGGCGAGGTAAATTAACTCGTACATCGTGCGAAGATAGTTACGAGGATCCTCCGGCGTAACATCCAGATTCAGATGATCCACGTCGACTTGAGCAAAGGGAACGTCCAACCAGCGTTTCGCCTTTTCCACTTTGACCTCAGTATCGCGCACCGACTGCAGGTACTCGTCCAAACGCTGTTGGTCGTGTCTCGACAGACTGCGCTTCAAGGACCGCGCATCTTCCAGCAGGTAGTCCAAGGCACTATCACTCATCGCCAATTTTCGAGCTGCGTCTTTGTCGTTGGTTGCGAACAGCATATCAAAAATATTCTTCGGTCGATGTTCAGCCGGAATGGCGCGTCCACTGCTGTTGAAAGACATGGTCTGAGCCCCGCGCGGCGAACCGGTGCCTCCATCAGTAGAGAGCACCAAAGACGAAAAACGCGTATGCGCGCCCGTTTGCTCAGCGATCACTTGATCCAATGAAATGGTGTTGTGATACTCTCCCCCATCGCCAGTGGCCGCTCCGGTGAGGAATTGGTCAGCGTTGCGGTGCCCGTGAACGTTTCGCACTCCGGGATGAGAAAGACCGCTCAGAATCGTGATGTCTTCTCGCAAACTCTCCAAAGGTTCAAGGCATTTTGTCAGTTTGAAATCCCTTCCGGAACCATGAGGAAACCAAGACCAATCTTGATAAGCCGGATCCTCTTTCAATGGCATCGGCACGCCATCTGGTATGTAGAAGGAGGCGAAGCGATGTTTGCGCTGCGATTGGGGTTTACCAGAGTCCGCAAGACACTCAAACGCCGGCAAGGCAAGTGCGAATCCGCCGATGCCACGAATGAACTGCCTGCGATCCAGTTTAGATATTTTTCTGTTCATGAGATCATGCTCTGTTAAAGGGTATCAATGTCACGCTTCATTTGGCTTGGAATAGGTCGCTGGTCACGATCAAAATAACCAGCGTCGCAAGACCATCATCTTGTTTGCGTAGATCGGTAGTGATCTGATCAATGCTGGACCGATCGGCGAAACGCAAAGGTCGGCCCAGCGCGTAGGAACTCAACTTGTGCACCATGGCTCGGCAAAACTGATCCTGACGGTTCGCCAACAGGTATCGTTTGAGTCCATCTATGCCGTCGAGTTTTTGTTTGTTGAACAGCCGACTGGAGGCATCGACAGGTTTGTCATCTATGTTGTTTCGCCAGCTTCCTACGGCATCGTAATTTTCAAAGGCGATTCCCCAAGGATCAATTTTAGCATGACAGGAAATGCAGGCGGGATCATCGCGGTGATTTTCTATGCGTTCCTTCAGGGTTAGCTTCGCAATATTAGGGTCAGCCAAGTCAATCTGGGGAACCGCCGGAGGAGGCGGTGGCGGCGGATCGTTGAGGATTCGTTCTAGCAGCCAGATGCCGCGTTTAAGAGGATGGGAGTCTTTACCATCGGAATTCATGGCCAACAAACCCGCTTGCGTCAACAGTCCGCCTCGGCGATCAGCAGAGTTCAGCGACACCTTCCGGAATCGACTGCCGTGAACATCCTCCAGACCGTAGTGCTGCGCCAAGCGTTCGTTGGCTAAAGTGTAATCCGCGTGAAGAATATCCAGCACACTGCTGTTATTGTTGAGCATCTCTTGGAAGAACGCGATCGGCTCATGTTGCATGGCCTCTTTAAGTGCCGTGTCGAAATCAGGATAGTCCTCCTCTTCAACAACAAGGTAGTCAAGCAGTTGCATACCCAACCATTGCCGCACGAAATGTTTAACAAATCGCTGACTGCGGGAGTCGGCCAACATCCGCTGCGTCTGCTGAACCAGCGTTTTCGGTGCGTTAAGTTTCCCAAGTGCCGCAAGGTCCAAGAGTTCTTGGTCGGGTGTACTGCACCAGAGAAACATCGACAGGCGCGTAGCCAATTCGTAACTCGACAGCACCTGTTCACCCGCAGGTTCCGAACCTTCCTGCACGACGTAAAGGAAATTGGGCGAAGCTAATACCGTGGCCAGAACCTCGATCATGGCTTCTTGAAAGTCAAGACAGTCGGGACGCACCTTCGTGAACAGTAGTACTTGCCGATCAACCTCTGAGTCCTTGATCGCGCGTCGCCAAGCTCTTGGTAAGAACTGCGAAAGCACCTCACGAGCGTATGCGATTTCGTTTTCTTTGTTTTTACTATCGACGAAAATTTTCTTGTGCGATTCCGGCGGCCATTGTTGATAGAAAGGCGTCGAAATTTCCAAATAGTCAATCCGTATTTCGGAGTTTCGATCTTTAGGCTTCCCTGAAGCTACATTCTCCAAGATCAAGTACTCCGTTGGATTGGGCATCTCTCCAAGTTGTTTTATTCTGCGGTAGTTGTTCCGAGGCATTTCCGACAGCGGGACATCCCACTGGTAGAACTGTGGGCGGTCTGGGTCGGCCAAAATCGGAACATCGCGATCATCGACACGTCGACTGGTTCGAGAATCATTGGAAGGCTGAAATCCAAACTTTAACCTCAGAGCCGGACGATTTGGACTCTCGGGCTCACTGCGGGAGGCACGGACGCGGACTCTAAGCGTTCCAGTTTCAGGCAGGTGATCGCCGAGATCAATCTTGTGTTCTCCGCGACTTGGAATGACCAACACGCGTGTAGAAACATCAGGCACTTTCGACAATTCCGCGCTAGGAAGATGCGACATCTTGCCGTTTCGGTAGTTGAAATAGGCCTCGGTTTCTTCCCCTGTCTCAAGATCACGGAAGAACGATCGTGAAGATTTCCCCTTCCGCTTCCGCTTCTTATTGCGACTGTTCTGATTCTCCATTTCAATCGCCATGGGGATACAGTAGTAGAACATCACCGGACGTTCTCCCCGCACGGTCGCCTCTTCCAGTGCCTTGCGCCCCAAACGACGGTAAGTCTCAAAATGTTTGACCGACATCTGCAACATTTCAGAGCTGTTCTCGAAGCCGTCCTCCGAATTGGTTTCCGGAGGTAGATCTGCGGCGAAGTCATACGGCAAGCCAAGCAGATCTTGCAACGCGTAGTTGTACTCATAACGCGTCACGCGTCGGAACGACGAATGAGCTCCGTCACTACGTCGCACCTGAGAGGCGACTTGCACTTCTTTTGAAAGCCACTCAATAATTTTACTGCGGTCCGCGCCGGACAGTTCGATTTCTGCGTCGGCCGGTGGCATCTCGCCGTTGCTGATTACATTGATGACTTCGAGCCACCAATCCGCATCGTTTCCTTGGATGAGGTCAGGGTCAAGCGTATCTAGACGCAATCCGCCTTCCTGCGATTCGGCACCGTGGCACTGAAAACAGGCTTCTTTTAAGAGCGGACTGATCTCTTCGTGAAACGCTTTCGTATTGGCCTTTGGCGTTTCATCAGATAGAGAAGAAACAACATCCCGATCGCGGTAGCTGGATTGAGCGATACCCTGCGCTTTCACATCTTCCAAAGTGGGCAAGCCATCCTCGGCAAACAGTAGCGCGTCAAAAAGAAAAAGCACGACGATAGAAGAAACAAAGGTAAGCTTCAGGTAGCATCTTGTATTCGACATTGGCCTTGACGATCTTTGGTACGAGAGGCGATTTGAAGAACTCGGTTATGCCCTCAGGACTTTGTTCCAACAAAAATTCCAGTTTCAGGTAGTGAACGAGGCAACGAGTCCAGCACTTCCTAATCCAGCACTTCCTAATTCAATTCTAAATAATCCGGCACGTTTAATGGAGCCGCTGGATTCGTGGCCTCATCCACTACCTGAGAATTAAAAATCTGCACTAGAGTTTAGATCGTACTTTAGCTGTCTATGCGCCTGCAAGTTTTCCCAAAACCGACCAAGATTCTTGGAATCTGCTTGCCAGCACCAGGGGGTTGAGTAACTGAACCGCCCGAAAGTTGATCCGGTGAACGTTGTCAATTTGGCCAGTCAAGCGCGGCGAATAAAAATCCAACTCAAAAAAAAGGCCAAGCAAAATTGCTCGGCCTTTTGTTTTGCTTAAGAATCAAATTCTCAACCTTTGACTATCGTCCAAACAAGCAGCACTTGTGACGACGCGGCTGAGGCATCGGCACTGGCATCGGTGCTACGAAGTTCATGAACACAGGCTGAAAAGACGGTGCCGGTGGTGCTTGTTGAACAATGACCGTCGGCGCAGGTGGCGGTTCGGTGATGTTGATAGGTGGTAGCGTTAGGTCCGGAAGAGGACCCATGCTGGTGATAACCGGTGCTTGCTGCACAGGAGCCGCTTGGACAACCGGAGCTGCGTAAGTCATCGGTGCCTGCTGGATAACCGGAGCAGCCTCGTAAACCGGAGCAGCCTGAACCATTGGAAGCGATCCATATCCGTAAGACTGACCCGCGACTGGCAGCGATGTAGCTGCACCGTTGTAAACTCCTGCATCGTAGCCGCGTGTTCCGGAACCGCCGTAAGACCCCATGCCTGAATAGCTTCCTGTCGAAGCCATGAGATTGTCAGCTGACAGCGATCCTTCAACGACTTTAGATGCCGCCGTATGAGTTTGGCTTGCCGCTGCGCGCTCGTTCTGCAACTCTTGCAGAACATTCTCAAGTTGTCCGATAAGTGCGTCACGCTTTTGAGCTGACATTCCACTATCTTGTGCGTCTGCCTGGCCGGCAAAATTCGCAACTGAAAGGAATGCGATCAAAGCTGGTATAAGGAACTTTTTCATGGTGAGTCTCCGAGGTATCAAATTTAGGTTGGTCAAGAAGTCGCAATTATCCTCTGGGCATGCCTTAGATAAAAGCACCCATTTACCAGAATCTATGGGAATTAGGGCCGTTTTCTGGCATTTAGTGCGCAAAATTAGGTACTGCTGGGTGTTTGTTGGCTGTGGACGCCCCTTCAACCGCCCAGCTGAAGTTTACCAAACGCTTCAGCAGGGATAAGATTGGTCAACGAAGGCGTTTCGTTTAACAAGAAATCTCCGTGCGTTGCTGTCCGGCATGAGCTGAGTCGCTGCGTGTTTAAACATGGCCTCGGATAATCCAGGCAGATCACCTCATGCACAACATTTTGTCAGTTTGTTTTCTAGCGCTTTTGAACGCGACGCTTGCGATTGCTTTTGCGGCCGACACATCTGCTCAAACGTCAACCAAAAAATCCCCGCCCTCCCCAGCTGCCGAAGTCGATTTCCTGCAACTTGAAGAGGACGGCGTAAAAGCGGCCGTCAATCGCGCCTCAGTGTCGGCGGTGCAGATTGAGAGCATCGGTGGCAACGCGTCAGAGGCGGGAGTATCGACGGGAACGGTTGTGTCCGCCGACGGTCTGATTTTGACAGCCGCCTATAACTTGCGACACGAACCGCCCAACATTTTCGTCAAGGCGGTTGCTGCCGACGCCAAACAGCCCGAACGATACATCGCAAAATTATTGGCAACCGACAACAGTCGCAACTTGTGTTTGCTGAAAGCAAATTTGCCAGATGGCGTAGAGTTAACACCGGCTGTTGCGGCGGCTGAGGATGGGCTGATGATTGGTGCAACAACCATCGCCATTGGCAAGGTCCATGATCCAGGCGCAGCTTCAATTTCGGTTGGCATCCTCAGTGCCACGGATAGAATCTGGGGCCGCGCAGTCCAAACCGACGCCAAAATCTCTCGTTCAAACTATGGCGGCCCGCTAATTAATCTCAAAGGCGACACCATCGGCGTGTTGGTTCCGCTTTCCCCCAACGACGGCAGCGTTGAAGCCGGAAGCGAATGGTACGACTCGGGAATTGGTTTTGCGATTCCGTTGGAAAGTTACTCTGCTTCGATTGAACGGATGGCTCAGGGCACCGATTTGGATCAAGGTCTCCTCGGCGTTACGCTCACCAGCGAAGACGTCTATTCCGACATACCAGAAATCAAATTTTGTGCGCCTCGATCGCCTTCATCGGAATGTGGTTTGAAGGTCAAAGATACAATCGTCGCAATGGATGGTCGAAACATTATCAATTTGGCGCAAATGAAACATGTTCTGGGGCCAAAATACGCAGGTGACGACATACAAATAACGGTCATGCGTGAGGGCAAAAAGGAAACCTTCACCGCAACTCTCACCGACAAAATTGAACCCTTCGTTGAATTGGCGATCGGCATTATCCCCCAACGCAACGCAGACGCGACGACGGCCGTCATTGACCATGTGTTTCCCGACTCCCCAGCGGCTAAGAGTGAACTTTCCCGTGGCGACATCATTTCCGCAATAAACACGAAAGAAGTAAAAACTTGGGATGACTTTCAAGCAGTGATCAACCAACTTGAATCAGGAGAAACAATCGAAGTTGTTGTTCGCAACGAAAGCGCGTCGAACCCTTCGCCAGCAAAGACGAAAACAATCGAGCTTGCTCCCCTGTCAGCGTCTATGCCGGTCATCGACCGCGACGACGCGCGACCAAAAGATGACGATCAGCCTGAGAAAGAACTGCTAACGGTACCGATTAAGGTTGCCGGATCAGCCAATCTCTGCACGGCCTTTCTGCCCGATAAGGAAGGCAAGAAATCCTCGATCGCGCGTCCCCTATTGGTTTGGGTTGCGCAGCCAGGGGATTCAGACGTCGACAAAATGGAGAAAACGATCAAAGAGGTCGTTACGCGTTATGGCTTGGCCGTGTTGGTGCCGCAATCGTTGAACCCGCAAGGTTGGAACCCTGAAGAAACCGAGTTTATCGTAAAGGCGATTGGAAAAATTAAAGAACGAATCAAAATCGACGAAGACCGAATTGCGATCGGCGGCGAAAAATCGGCGGCGCGGATGAGTTGTCTTACCGCTTTGATTCATCGAGACATCTTTCGCGGCCTAATTGTGTTTGACAGCCTTTTCCCCCGTCGCACCCCAAGAGTCGAAACTCGTCCCGATCAGCGCTTGATGATCCTGCTTGCCACTTCGGACGAATTTACCCCCATTGATAAACTTGAAAAGATAAAATCTGTTTTTGAAAAACGCAAATTCCCTATCACACAGATACAAACGCAAGACAAATCGTTGGCTAAGATGCTGCCTGAACTGGCATCATGGATCAACGCGCTTGACCGCCACTAAATTGGAATCCCTATGAAGCCTCATCTGTTTACTTGCTTGGTTGTCGCCGTGCTGGCGAGCGCGCATTGCCAATCAGCCTACTCGTGGCAAGGCAAACCTAAGTCGCAGACCATCAAACGCGTGAAAAGGGCGGCTCGCCCCAAGTTCAACCAAAACGAGTCTAAAGACATCTTCTTTAAAGACGTCTACGCCGAAGGCACCGTCGGCAAGCGCCCAGATGTTTCTGCGCTTTCCGCGACGACGGCAAAAATTGCTTCTACTGACAACAACAGCGCTGATTCAAGCGACACTTGGAGCCAGATCATTGACGCATCCGTGATAGAAGACGAAGTTAAGTCTCTTCAACAGGAGCTCAACACGCTTGTGACGACTCCCGTGATGTTTCAAACCAAGTACAACGACATCAATGAACGGTTTGAGGTGCTGTCGATGTTGTTTGCGATCATCCGGCAATACGACGGCGACATTCGCTGGAACGAGCACGCTCCGACGGCGCAATTTTTGTTTCAACAGGCAGCTGTATCGTCACGCGCGGGAACGGCGAAGGGTTTCCAGTACTGCAAGGCCCGCAGAGAGGATCTCCAAGAGCTTGTGCGTGGCGGTTCTATCGCTGCCGGAAACCAAATTCCTGATTCAATCGATTGGTCGGTCGCGGCGAATCGCTCGCCGATCATGGTGCGATTGGAAGCGGCAAATGAAGACCTCAAACGCATGACGTCCAGCGCGTCTGAATTTGAAACGCACACCGAGGATGTGTTTCGGCTGAGCAATCTGGTGGCGGCGATGGCTAACGTGATCGTCCAAGACGGTATGCCCGAGGCTGAGGAGGATTCTTATGTGGAGTTCAGCGAAAAGATGAAGACCGCGTCTTTGAAATTGAAATCTGCCGTGAAGCTGAACGATTTCCAAGCGGCCTCGAAAGCGGCTAACGCGGTATCGCAATCCTGCGCTGATTGCCACTCAGAATGGCGATAACGACTTCTGCGTCAACATCTTTTAGACCAGATTAAGTTTGGGATTTCACATAAGAAAATAAAATCTCAAACCAACCAGGCGGCTCAATGATAAGAGTTGGGGATTGTGCGTGCAGGCCTGAAAGTACTGAAAATGTCGAGAAGCGGGCTTGAGATGTTTCATGAGGAATACGTAAAGGACATGCGCGACTGAACCGAAATTTTCCAGCAAGAGTTGAGGACAGACCTACGAGACACCTAATCAGCGATTATACTTTTAAGTCACCATTTGTTTGACACCATCGCAACTTGAAAGTCATATGTCGATTAACACCGCTCTCTGTTTAGCCGAAGATCTATTAACACCTTGCCGAAAAATCACAGGCATTTCATCCGTTCTGCTGCCATTTACAGATAGCGTGGGGACCGTCGACTGGCAGGGTTTTGAAAATCAAGTTGTGCAAATCTACGAGGCAGGTCTGTTCCCCGCAGTCAACATGGACACGGGCTTTGTCGATTTGATAAATGCCGACCAGCAAGACGAAGTATTACGTCGCACTCAATCAATCGCTTCGGGACGCTTCTTTGTTGCAGGAGCTTTCGTTAACGATCACTCCGGTGCGAATTTCAACCTTGACTCTTACCAACGCACCATCACCGATATCGCCCATTTTGGGGGCGTCCCTGTTCTGTTTCAGTCCTTCGGTTTGACTGAGCAATCTGATGACGAGATTATCGACAGCTACCGACGGATCTCTTGGGCTTGTGATAACTTCATCGCGTGTGAAGTGGGATCGATGTTTGCGGATCCTGGAAAGATTTATTCTCTGGACGTCTATCGCGAACTTTTGACGATCGGTTCCTGCACCGGTGCCCAACATTGCTCTCTGGAGCGATACGATGAATGGGAACGACTGGCGTTGCGTAACGAAATACGTCCTGATTTCAAAGTCTTCACCGGTAACGATTTGACCATCGACATGGTGCGCTATGGCAGCGATTACATTCTTGGGTTGAGCACCTTTGCTCCAGATATCTTCGCGTTGCGAGACCATTATTGGGAGCAGGGAAGTGATCGCTTCTACCAGTTGAACGATTTGCTTCAGAATCTAGGCGCGTTTGGTTTCCGCGACCCTACGTCCGCCTATAAACACACCGCCGCCATGATATTGAAGATGCAGGGAATTATCGACTGTGACGCAACCCATCCCGATTCGCCGACTCGGCCCGATAGTGACAAGGAAGTGTTGGCAGGAATTTTGGAATCGATGAATCGTTATCGAAACCAATAAGCTCTCATTCAGCGGTAACTTTTAACAAGTTTTCAATATCCGCCTTTCTGTCCGTTGCCTGTTGGATGGATTGCAGAGTAGAATTTCCGGAAGCCGTTTAATAAAAATTAAAACCATTCCGATGCGTTATGAGCTACCCAAAGATCACTTCATTTAAGTCGGTTGAAGACTTCAAGCCACACATTGATGCCCTTCCCATCAAAATGCCTTTTGATCCCGAAGTGCAATCTGGATCCGATTCGCCACTGGCGGGTGCGCTTGAGACGGCATGCGGAAGGGTGGGAAACCGGTTTTCGATACTACCCATGGAGGGATGGGATGGGACAACCGACGGACAGCCGACCGATTTGACGATTCGCCGCTGGCAGAGGTTTGGCCTCAGCGGGGCGAAACTGATTTGGGGTGGCGAAGCGGTCGCTGTGACTCCCGAAGGTCGCGCCAACCCCAACCAATTGATGATGAACTCATCTACGAAGTCCGCGATCGAATCCCTCAGAAAAACGTTGGTCGACGCCCACTCGGAGGCTTGCGGCAACGTCGCTGATCTAAAAGTTGGGTTGCAGCTAACTCATTCCGGTCGTTTCGCCCGTCCAAATAAAAAGGACACGATCGAACCCACCATCGCTTACGCTCATCCGATCCTCGACCCTCGGTTTAAGATCGCTGATTCCGCTGCGGTCACGATCAGCGATGACGGGCTCAAGCAGCTGATTGAAACATTTGTTGAAGCGGCAAAGATGGCAGCCGATATCGGTTTTGATTTCGTCGACATCAAACAGTGCCACGGCTACTTTGGGCACGAGTTACTGTCGGGATTTGATCGGCCTGGCGAATTTGGCGGTTCGTTTGAGAATCGCACGCGGTTTATTCGAGAGATTATTTCCGGGATTCAAGCGGAGACGAATATCTCAATCGGAAGTCGCATTAGCATTTTTGATTTTGCGCCTTTCACAAAATCCGAATCTGCGGTCGGTGTCAGCCAATCCGATGGGCCTTATGCTCACGCCTTTGGTGGTGACGGAACGGGAGAAGGAATTGACCTTCAAGAGCCGGAAAAGGTGCTGAAGATGATGTCCGAACAGGGTGTAAAAATGATCTGCACGACCGCTGGCAGTCCGTATTACAACCCTCACATCCAGCGTCCCGCGACAGCACCACCTTCGGACGGTTACCTTCCGCCAGAAGATCCGCTGGTAGGTGTTGCTCGACAGATTCAAGCCACCGCTGAACTGAAAAAAGCCCTGCCGGACACCGTATTTGTTGGTTCAGGTTATTCCTATCTTCAGGACTGGTTGCCAAACGTCGGCCAAGCTGTGATAACGTCGGCGATGGCGGATTCGATTGGGCTGGGGCGAATGGTTCTTTCCTACCCCGACATGCCGCTGGACATCATTGCCGGGAATAAGCTTCAGCGGAAAAAGATCTGCCGAACATTTAGCGATTGCACGACCGCTCCGCGGAACGCCTTGGTTTCGGGTTGTTATCCGCTTGATCCTTTCTACAAAGATCGACCTGAACGAAAACAGTTGATTCAGATCAAAAAGGATTCCGTTCCCAAGGCCAGCTGAACATGACGCCGGCAAATTCGAGCGTAGTGAAAATGCTGCGTTGCATCTCAGCGGCAACGTCGGTTAAAATCCAATTGGAATTTGTTGTGCCAGATACGCTACGGTTTTGAAAAAGTGAACCTCGAGTGAAAATTGCAATCATTGGCAGCGGCATCGCAGGACTGACTGCTTCTCACTTGCTACAAAAGACTGGTCACGAAGTTCATCTCTTTGAGTCCCAAACCAAGATTGGGATGTCAGCTCATACGATTGACATAGCGTCACCGCATAACGGATTGTCAGTTTGCGGAGATGTTCCATCCAGGATGTTCAACGGGGCGCTTTGGCCTTCTGTGCTGGAACTCTATCAATCGCTGGGCCTTAAGATTACGACCATCGATGCGACGCAAAGCTACCGACGAGGTGATGAAATATCCGCTTTGCAATTTCAAATGCCATTTCAATGGACCAACGGGATTCTCAAAACGGCAGGTTCCTCGTTGTTGGCTTTAGCACATTCGGTTGGCGTCGGCGAAGCGGCCTCCGTTGGATCATTGAGCCGGGATTTTGGAAAACAGCGTCCTATCAGTGAACAGCGGGCAAAGTTCCTTTCCGAGATCAATCGTTTGCGCGATCAAGGGCTACGCGACTTGAGGACACTTGGCCCCGACATGCCATTCCAAGAATACCTCGATCGAAATAGGTTTTCATCCGAGTTTTGCGACACATTTCTTTTTCCGGCCTTAAGTTCGACCGTCTGCACTTGCTCACACGAGGCTATTTCGAATTACCCAGCCGTGATTTTGCTGGAGGCGATGCAACATATAACCGGCGCTCAACCCCTTTGCCGCGTTGAGCAAGGAGCACGTTTGGTCTCAGAACGTTTAACCGAAAATGTGAACGTTAAATTAGCGACCCCCGTGAGAGATGTTGAACAAGGGCGCGACAGTGTCACCCTGACTGCAACCGGGAAAAGATTCGCCTACGACCACGTGATTATTGCCACCCAAGCCAATCAAGCGGCTAGTGTTTGTTTAAGATTGCCGGATTTCGAAGCGTCGATCTTGAAAGGATTTCAATATGAGGATGTTGATGTCGTCGTCCATACCGACGATCGTTTCATGCCATTGAGAAAGAATCAATGGTCTGTTTTTAACTTCTCAGCCAGCAGCCAGAACCACGAATCAATGTGTACGGTCTGGATGAATCAGTTTCATACAAACTGGCAAGACGAAGCGATGACTCAGCCAATATTCCAGACCATTCGCCCAATTCATGACGTGGAATCGGGTAAAATGATTCGCAAGGCGAAGCTCCAACGTCCGCTGGTAGATTGCCGTTCATGGAATCTTTGGCAACAACTGCGAAAAATTCACCGACAGCCAAATCGACGGATCTGGTTTTGCGGTTCATACGCGATGCCGGGAATTCCTCTGCTGGAGTCGGCTGTTGAATCGGCGAAGGAGATTTCCAATGCAATTTCAAACGTGCAGGAACAGCCCTAAAGCCTAATCAGACCCTCATTTGCTCGCAGTCACCTTTAAAAACCCTTAGTTTTTCAAAAGTTTTTCGGAAAACTTTACCGGTTGTTGGGGATGCAATGTCGGATTTAGCGATTTTGGAATCGCGACTTTAACGCCAAGGAAGGACTCGACGTTGATACTGGTCGCGCCGCTTTTTAAAACCAACTAGCATGGCGATAAGTAGTATATCAGCGACTCGCTAGCAGATCATTTGCGAGGATGCTTTTCTTCTTTAGGAAGTCGATTGCCTCGATACGTAATAATGTATATGCTGAGCCCAACGGCTCAGACGTACAGCATGGGCATCGACGAAATGGATTTTGTCAACAACTATCTTCGCACTTGAAACAGCGCAAAGGATAGTCTCATGGAGGATTGGATTACCATGCAGAAGTTTACTACACTAAGAACCGCCTTTTACGCGGTCGGCGCTTGGTCGGCCATTGCGGTTCTTTGTGGCAGTGGCTCATTGATCTCTCCCGCTATCGCTCAGACAGACGCCGATACCAATGCGGCATCTTCGGTTGAACAGGTCACAGCCGCTGAAAACCGAGCTACGAAAGAGCCTGTCTTCCGCGTTTCGAAGCTCAACCGCGAAAAAGCACCGGCAAATACTGATACTGATCGGGGGGCCACCGTCGATAAAGCCGTTTCGCAGCCTGTTGAAATTGAAAAATCCGAAGTCGAGACATCTCCTCCTCAAGCCCAGACGACGCCATTTCGAACGGCCAGTTCGAAGACTTACCCTCTTCCCGAACCGATGGCCGACGCCTCGATTTTTCCTACGTCTGAATCGCTGACATCGGCTCCTCATCCGCTGGACCGTGCCATCAGCATGGCCGAAAGCGCGTTAGAGAACATCCGGTCCAACGTGCTCGACTACTCAGCAATTATGGTCAAACGGGAGCGCATCAACGGTGTGCTTGGATCTCCGGAATACATGCAAATGAAGGTTCGTTGCCCTCGCAGTGTTTCAGGGAAAAACATTCCCTTCAGCGTCTATTTGAAAACGCTAAAACCTAAAAAGTCTGCTGGTCGTGAAGTTATTTGGATCCAAGGGCAGAATGATAACAAGCTCTGTGCGCATGAGACGGGGCTGCTAGGAATGAAGCGTTTCTATCTCGACCCAACTGGTTGGATTGCGATGCAGAACAACAGATATCCCATTCATGATGCGGGCATAGAAAACCTCATTATCAAACTGATCGAAAGAGCTGAAACAGCCAAGGTTGCAGGACATTCTGTGGTTAGCTACCGAGACAACGCAGAAATCATGAAGCGAAAATGCGAATTGATCGAATTGCTCAACGAGCAGCAGCATGAGAACGACGAATTTTATAAGGCTCACGTTTTCGTCGACAAGGAATTGAATCTGCCAGTCCGTTACGTGGCATTCGATTGGCCAAAAACTCCCGGCGGCAAGCCCGAGATTATTGAAGAGTACACCTACGTACGAATCAATTTGAATCAAGGTTTCCAGGACAAAGACTTCAGCGCCGACAACCCCGAATACAAGTTCCCTCGCCGCTAATGACCAGTGGTCGAAATTGCGAGCAAATCATAATCTCGGGATGCGTATGAATTCGGTGACTAATTCTCTGAGGCGTTGGGGATAACGTTTCCGTGTTCATCAAGCGACACGTTTTCATGCATCATGTATTTTAGGATTGGCGAAAGCAAGATACATACAATGCCGCATACGATCGCAGTGTAGCAGATAGACTGAAAGACGTCTCCATAGACATGTACTGTATCGATTGGTGCAGGCAAATCACCACCACCTCCTCCACCATGCCCACCTACGCTGGTGAATTGCGAGATGATGGCAGCAAGGTATTGGCTGAAAGCCGTCGCCAAGAACCAAGCTCCCATCAACGTGCTGACAAGAATTTTGGGACTTAGTTTAGTCATGGTTGAAAGTCCGACCGGAGATAAACATAGTTCGCCCGTTGTTTGCAGAAGGATTCCCAAGGTAAGCCAGCTGATGGCGACCATACCAACTTCTGTGCAATTCTGGGCGCCGAGCCAGAAAGCACCAAATCCTAAACCTAGTTGAATTAGGCCAAGTCCAAACTTAACCGGGGCACTTGGGTCCAAGCCCTTCTTTCTCAATGCCGCCCATAACCAGTTGAAGGCCAAAGCAAGCACAAGAATAAACATAGCGTTGAACGACTGGAAGATTGAGGCGGGTAATTCGTCAATCCTGTGAGCGACGCCCATTCCGATGTTAGACTCCGAAACTTGCCATGGGATTTCGATTTTATCAAGGTCATTGGTTTCCTTGATAATCTTACGGATTTCATCAAGATTTGAATTTGTGAAAGCTTTTCCGTCGGGGGAATATACGTATCCAAGTTGCGCTTGAGTCGGTTCGATCGTGACGGTCTGGCCAACCTGTTCCGCAGTGATTACGTCAGCCTCGGCGACACGGTCAATATTCCTGTCAGTGAAGTTGTTGACGCTGCTCCCAGCCTGTTCAAAAAACGCGAAGAACAGCATTTGAAAGAAAATCAAAACCAGCGCAGCAATCATTCGGTCGCGTTGAATCTTATTGAGCTTAAAGGTCTCAATAATAAGATACCCAAATGCCAAAACGCCTAGCACGGTCAGGACGAGTCCGGCTGGTTTGCTTACCTCTTCCAAGAAGATACCGGGAATCGTGCCATAATCTTCTTTGACATTGTC
>CALDEW010000259.1 GCA_937942355.1 uncultured Pirellulaceae bacterium
CAATCAAGGCTGACCGAAGTGTCGCGGCAGATCGGTAAAGTCCAAGCAATTCAAATTGCTTTTGGAGCCTTGCATGCTGCTGCGGATGAAATGGGTTTTGAACGTCGCATCAATCTAGCGCTGAATTCGACGCGCGTGGGATTGCCTTTGTTGATTCCATCTCAGGACGAAGAAACGCCTTGGTTAACTTTTTCCGCAGGAGAAGACCTGGCATGGGTGAGGTCGATGGCTGGCCGTTTGGATGCCGATAATTATTCGGAGTTGGCCGATAAGATTATTGAAGAAGAAATGATGCCTGATCTTCGGAAGACGCTGATGGCACAACAGGCTGCGCAGAGTATTTTGCGACGGCCTGAAATGCTCGAAAGCGCGAAACAGCTGCTCGGCGTGGAAGATGAAGAACAATTGATGCTCATGTTGGCCGATCGCTGGGATTCGGTGCCGGGGGAAATGAAGTCCGCGTTTGAAGAAAGACTTGGCCCAATTGTTGATCAGATTGTCAACCAGCGTAAACCTATCGCAATTATGGCTTTGGTAAAAGAGTTCGAAAAGATTGGCGGGCTTGAACCAGCCGACGCGCGTAGACTCTCTGGAGATGCGGAAAAGTACTCACAGTTGTTCGCAAGACTCGGTCCCGCGTATCGCGCCGGTGATGCGGAGACATTCAACAATACTCTGACCGAGTACCAAGAGATGTTGGCCGCCAATCCACCCGCCGGATTGTCGCAGGAGCGTTTGTCGGCTGAAAATATTTACAACGGAGCGAATCTGTTCTATCACGCGATGGTAATTTTCCTAGCGGCGTTTTTGATGGCCACTTTTGGCTGGGTCGGGTACGCAAGAGCTTTCAATCAAGCTTCCTTTTGGCTGTTGGGGTTGGGCTGGGGCTTGTTGGTGATTGGGTTGGTGATGCGGATTTACATTTCCGGTCGACCTCCGGTGACGAACCTGTATTCTTCGGCCTTGTTTGTGACCGCCGTGTTTGTGCCGCTGATGATGGTGGTGGAACGCATGACCAAAATTGGTATGGGGAATGTACTGGGCGGTGTCGGGGCGTTTTTAACATTGTTATGGGCGTGGTCGATGACCATTTCTGATGGGGATACGTTCACTGTACTGCTTGCAGTATTGGATACTCAGTTTTGGTTGGCGACGCATGTTGTCTGTGTGACGATCGGTTATGGAACGACGTTTGCGGCGGGCGCGTTGGGTGTGGCGTATATCATTTCTGCAACGCTCACCAGAAAGCTGTCCTCCAAAGCCGCCCGGCAAGAGGTCGCTCACGCGATGTACGGTATGGTTTGTCTGGCGCTGTTGTTCAGTTTCTTCGGCACGGTGTTGGGTGGGCTATGGGGCGATGATTCCTGGGGCCGGTTCTGGGGCTGGGATCCCAAGGAGAACGGCGCGCTGATGATCGTTCTGTGGAACGCGCTCAGCCTCCACGCACGTTGGGCCGGTTTGGTACGCGAGCGCGGGTTCGCGATGATCGCGATCTTTGGCAACATCATCACGCTGTGGTCTTGGAAAGGCGTGAATGTTTTAGGCGTTGGTTTACACGCGTATTCTGCCTCCAACGATAAAACGGTTATGGTGATTCTGGGCGTGGGAATGTTCCACCTGGTAGTGATGGCGATCGCGATGCTGCCGACGAAGTTTTGGCGCAGTTACCGGAGGCTGGCGTAGCGATGAATCGGTGCCTTCCGCTGGTGGGAAGCCGCTCTGGCTAACGGTCCACGCTCTGGCTAACGATCCACGCTCTGGCGAGCGTAGCTACCGTCGCCAGACGGTGGAGTCTGACTGTCGCCTCGTGTTGATGCCTGACCCCTCCCACGCTCTTGGCAAGCGCGGTTACGGCTTTTTGATTCGTTCGCCTCTTGGGCGGAAGAGCCCATTCTGTCGCAGAAAAGAATAGGCTCGCCAAAAACGTGGCCAGAAATCCGGTTGCCAGATCGCTAATTCTGGATAGCCGGGAATCAAGCAATCGGTGTACGGATATTTTTGATAGCCTTCGGCGGGTACCAAGCACGCGCGCTCTGGATTACGCGCAATGTACTCGACCAGACCTTGTAGATCGGACTCCTGTTTGTCATTTTCTCTTAAAACACGGTCATGCGGTTGATGCTGGAAAGAAAATCCAATTTTCTTCAGCGGGATGTTCAATTGCTTCCGAAAGTATTTTGATGCTTTTAGTTGGTCGGTGTGGTCATTGATGCCGATCCAAATCATGTGGAGATGATCCGGCATCAGGGTGAAGATCGGACAGGCAAGCGAGTATCGAAAAGCGGTATGCGTGAGTAATTCACGGAACTTGTAGTAGAAAAGATGAGTTAGCCAGCCGGTGCGGCGGTCTTTAATGGAATAGGTCCAGTGCACGTACGCTTGTCCGCAATAGTGACCGTGCTCCAGTCGCGGCAGGTGCTTTTTGGTGGTGTGTTTTTCCATTCTGATTACCTGCGTGTTAAATCATTTTTTTGCTTTCAGGTGTCCACGCTTTGGCAAGCGTAGCTACCGTCGCCAGACGGTGGAACCAGACTTAGTCTACCAAAGCGTGGCGGCTCCACTGTTATTTCACCACTTTTGGTTGATGCGCTGCACGCGGTGATTGTACGAATCGATCACGTGCATGATGCCTTGTGAGTCGGTGGCGAAACCCCACGGTTGATAGAACTGCCCGGCCCCACGTCCCGGTCCACCCATAATCGCGACGTGCTGCCCGTCGCCGGTGAACTTTTGGATGCGGTGGTTGCCCAATTCGCAGACGTAGACAAAACCTTCTTCGTCGACTTCGATGGTGTAGGGGTATCTCAATTGGCCCGGCTGACTGCCGGCGCTGCCCCAGGTCTTAATGAACTGAGGAGGCGACTTCGTAAGATCAAAAACCTGCACTCGATGGTTGGATGCGTCGGCAACCCAAAGTTGGTCTTTCTCATCGACGAACAACCCTTGGGGACGCAGAAAAGATCCCGGGGCCTCGCCATGATCACCGATCTGACACAGCGCCTTGCCGGAAGAATCAAATTTCTGAATTCGGTCAAAATCACCGTATTCGCCGACATAGTAATTGCCGGCGGAATCTTGTACGACGTCGGTCAAGAATCCAAACTGCCCAAGGCCGCGACCCGTTTCTCCGCCGATGGTTCGCTCTTTCACCATCTCGCCCTCGGGCGTATAGAACAGGACTTGGAAATAGTGCGTGTCGGCCACCATCAACAATCCGTCGCGGCTGAAGCTCAATCCGCATGGCTTCCCGTTGACGCACGCTGGGGTGCGCCATGACCGGATGAATTTTCCATCGCGGTCGAAGACTTGAATGCGGCTGGTTTTGTCCACGATGAACAGTTGGTCGTTCTCGTTGATCGCGATTGCGCGGGGTTTAATAAACCGGCCGTCATCGAGCCCTTTTGAGCTCCACACGTAAGTGTTACTGTTGATCGTTCCCGTGGCAGCAACGCAACCGGCAAACAGCATCCCCGCAACTGACGCCGTCCAAAACGTAACCCATACCAATAGCCGCCCAAGCGGGAGAGCAATGGTTTTCAAATGGAGTGACGAATGTCGCACGGGAGGTCGCACTTTCGCGCTGAAACGGTGAAAACGAGTGGGAAAAATAGTACTTCACGTGAATCGAAGGAAACCGGCGGGTTGACCATCGGCAATGGCGATAGATATAGTAATACATTCCGCTGCCCGATGCTGCATCCTCCACACTATCCTGTCGAATCAAAATAGATGTCTGCAGTTTTCATTGATCTTAATCAAACTGAAGACGTCCGCGACGTCATCCATCGCGCTGTTGAAGCGCTTTCCAGCGGCAAAATTATTGCGATCCCGACTGAGACCGTCTACGGACTGGCCGCCAGTGCTTTGCAGCCCGAGGCGGTGAAGCGATTGTGGGAACTCAAGGGCCGCGATTCGAGTAAGCCGTTCGCCGTCGCGGTGAAGAGCCTTGAGGATTCGCTGGACTATGTGCCCCAAATGTCGCCCTTGGCCAAGCGATTGGCTCGCCGTTGCTGGCCTGGGCCTGTCACGCTGGTGATGGACGATCACCCCGAAAGCGTCATTCACCAGTTAGATCAATCCGTCATCGACGCAACGGTACCCGGGGGAACTGTTGGGTTGAGAGTACCCGATCATGACGTCACGCTACAAATTTTACGACTGTGTGCGGGCCCAGTTGTGTTGACCAGTGCCAACTTGGGAGGACAACCCGCAGCCAACGATGGGCAAACCGTGCTCAGAGATTTAGGTGAACAGGTCGATATGATTATCGATGCAGGCCCAACCCGATTTCAAAATGGTTCGACGGTCGTCAAAGTCGATGATGACGATTTGACCGTGCTGCGTGAAGGTGCGGTCAAGGAAAACGTTGTGCGTGGACTGACGGATTATATCGCGGTGGTGGTTTGCACCGGCAACACGTGCCGCAGCCCGATGGCCGAAGCCATGTTAAAGAAACAATTTTCCGCCAAATTCGGTTGTGGGATCGACCAATTGGCTGACTTTGGAGTCAGCGTTATGTCCGCTGGTATCTCTGCGATGCCGGGAGCACCGGCGGCCAACCAGTCGGTTGAAGTCATGCGGCAGTACGGCGTCGATATATCCATGCACAGCAGTCAGCCGATGACGGGGCGGCTGGCAAAATGTGCCGACGTGATCTTTGCTTTGACCAATGGTCATCGCAACGCGATCGTTTCGCAGTGGCCGGAACTCAAAGACACCGTCAAAACGCTGCGCCCCGATGGTGGAGATATTTCTGATCCCATTGGTAGTCCCGTTGCTGTTTACCAGTCTTGTGCTCAGCAGATCGATCAGTGTCTTGAGCATTGGTTGCAGCACATTGATTTCTCGCAGTTTTCCAAACGAACATAGCGTGCGGTGCGAAACCGAAGGGCTGGTGCCCTACCGCCGACATTTTAACTCTCAGATTGACGACGATGAAAATTTCTACCGGCAGCGACCATCGCGGCTTGCACCAACGAAAAATTATTGGCTCAGCACTGGCCGATTTGGGGCTTGAGTGGGTGGACTTGGGCACGATGACCGAAGAGTCGTGCGATTATCCCGATATCGCAAAAAAGCTGGGGCAATCGGTCGCCAGCGGGGAGACTCGGATGGGGATTTTGGTCTGCGGAACAGGCATTGGAATGTCGATCGCCGCCAACAAAGTCCGCGGCGTCCGAGCGGCATTGTGCGTGGATGAGCAAACGGCGGCCCTGAGCCGGCAACACAATGACGCCAACGTCCTTTGCTTACCCGGTGACAATTTTGACGACGAACAGTTGCGAACCATGGTCAAGACATGGTTGTCCGCCGAATTTGAAGGTGGGCGGCATCAACGGAGAGTGGGAAAAGTCGCGGAGATGGAAGCTGATTTTTAAGGCGTTACTAGACCGAATTTTAACCCCTTTAGCTTTCATCTGAGAAGCATAGAATGTGGGCTTTTCAGTCCAAACACCTCAGCGGGAACGGTTCGGCGTGTCAAATTCCACGGCTTCGACTCTACCAGCATCTTCCACCTCCGGCGCCTCCAAAGCCACCATTTGGCAAATTGATTTGTTGGCCAGCGCCGGTTTCCCTGACCGTATTGCTGAAGAGGTTTTGGCCGACACGGCAGATTTTGGACTGCCTGAATCTTTGGTGATTAAGTCAGCAAGGACTTTTTTGATCCAAGGCGATCTCGAGCAAGCCGACGTTGAGAAAATCGGAAACGAGTTTTTGGCCGAACCTGTTGTTGAACAGGCTGTTGTTGCCCTCAATGGCGACGCGGTGTTTGATACTCCACCGGCGTCTACTGAATCGCTGATCAACGTGATGCCGCTTCCGGGCGTGACCGATTCCGAAGCCGAAAGCGCGCTGCTGGCGATCAAGCAGTTGGGATTCAACGTCGATGCAATTCGCACGGTGCGCAAGTATTGGATTTCGCAGCTTTCGGCTGATCAGAAGACGCTGCTGTGTGAGAAATTGTTGTGCAACGATTCGATTGAGATGATCGTTGAAGGGCCGCTGGTCGTGGATGACCTTCAATTGGGACGCGCTTACCAGTTCGAACTGACGACGGTTCCCATTCGAACCGCTTCGGATGATCAGTTGGTCGAAATTAGTCAGCAGTGGCAACTTTCGCTGTCCTTGGTCGAAATGCAAACGATTCAAGCTCATTTCAAATCCCTTGATCGCGACGCGACCGATATCGAACTTGAAACGGTGGCTCAGACTTGGTCCGAACACTGCAGTCACAAGACATTAGCCGGCCGGATCTCTTACACCGACGAAAATGGCACCATCGAATATGAATCGATGCTCAAGGAAACCATCTTTGCGGCCACGATGCAAATTCGTGCTGATTTGGGCGATGACGATTGGTGTGTCAGTGTGTTCAAGGACAACGCAGGCATCGTAAGATTTGATGAAGAGAACAATGTTGCGTTCAAAGTCGAAACACACAATCGGCCTTCGGCGCTTGA
>CALDEW010000260.1 GCA_937942355.1 uncultured Pirellulaceae bacterium
ACTGCTCGCGCGTTGCAACGATTGCTTGGCAGCCTCTGTTTTGCAGAGCTCTGACGACCGCCGATCCGACCATTCCACGATGGCCGGCGACGAATACTTTTTTTTGATTCCAATTCATGAGTTTAGGATGCTTGTCAATAGAGTCCAATTGACCCGTGAACACCTTTTGTGATTGTCTGAGAGGTTCCGCTGTTTCGGCGCGGACTCCGTCCCTGTGGGTGACACTTCGCAGATGTCACCTCAGAGAGAAATCATCTATCTGAACAAAGATCGCCCGAGTCCGAAGTACCCGAGCGATGCCTTGTGAAATCAGAAATGCGACTGCCGCGATAAGCGCAACAAATGCTTAGTTTGCAGGAACATTGGCGTTATCTTGTGGCGCCGAACCGAGAAATTTGGAGCGAAACTTTTTTAAGAGAATCTCACGAATCTTTAAAAAGTGGTTTTCAATTTCTTGCTCTGCCGCGTCTTCAAGGCCATTACCGTACGAAGTTACGAACGCTTGAATTTGGTAGGTCGATTTGTCAAAAAGGCTTTCACGCACTCGATTGGAAACTCGGTTTTGTATTTTGGAATAAACCCAAGCAGACATCCTGTCCCACTTTGCTGGCGGGATGACAGGTTCTCCTACTGAATTGAAGAGGGCAAAAGCCAAAAACGCACGTTCGCCCGTTTCGCGCTTGAATTCAGCGACAACATAAGGCCATTTCGCGGTACCAAAATCGTCACCATCATCCTCCGAAGGATCTCCTATCCGTTCACGGCGAACCATTTCCCATCCGGTATTTTTGTAGCACGATGTTAGTTCGTGCCAGCCAGGAAAAGGTTGGTCCAAAGAAATAAGTGCCGAAAATTTGGAGCCATTGAATTTCCATTGGTCAGAGCGATTGCCGACATCGCTGCCGCGTTCTCGAAGTTTGATAGCGTGGCCGTCTTCCACGGCCGTCCATTGATCAATCTTCTCAGGAAGGTCATTTTCTTCGAATGATCGTATCGCTTTGGAGTCAAAAAAGCTAACGTGGTCTGCAGCTCCGGTAAAGCCACGGGCCACATCAAGGGAGCTCCATAAACCGCTTATAGCGAAGATTCCACAAAGGCCCCATATCACCAATTTCCCCGCGTTGGTAATCGGCTTTCTTACTTTTTTCTTCTTGCGTTTCTTTCCTTCACCGTCTTCTTCACCAGAGATAAGTCCATTCCAAGCCTTCGTTATCAACTTTCCAAAAGGACCGGATCTTCCGACCTCTGGGTCGACGGGGCCAAACATAAACGTCATGAATTGGTCGGTGCTAAGAAGCAGCATTACTCCGACGGCGAGCGTTCCCCAACCCAGCAGCGCGTGCGAAAAACCATGGGCCACATTGATGTCAAACTGATCTAGGACGGGAATCAAGAAGATGCGAATGGTGTTCATGAACAACGCCCAGAAAACTGCCGATATGATCAGCAACAAGCTACGAAAAAACGGGCGGCGGAAAACCACGATGAACAGTACCGCAATGAACATCAACGTGAAGAAGCTTTGCACACCGCTGCAAGCAGCTTCAATTCCGTAATGCTCCTTACCAGGCACTTGGATCACGGTCCCGTTCATGTAATGCCCCAGACCATAAAGATCTAACAATCGACTGGTCCAGTGAGCGCTTACCCGTTGAAGCCAAGTGATCAGTTGAACGTCAGTGCCTGCTGGCAATGATAGAAAAACGAACATTGGCAGCGACGCCGGCCAAAGACTTTTTAGCGTTTCTTTGTCAACGGTGCGGGCCAATAGACTGGCGATCAGCAACATGATGCTGCCTGCTGCTGCTGCCGGCCAGATGCTTAGAACACAAACAACAGCAAAAAGCACTCCCAGCATCAACAACAGATCGCTGAGGACGCTTCGGTGGAAGGGCATCTTCGCTTCCTTGGGCCAACGGAAGTAGGCGATAACAAGGGTCGCAATAAATGCGATGGGCGCTGTCTGGTAGTGCGGCTTCTCAATCGATAGATTGCGGAAGTAAAGCAACAGCATTGGCAACTGTACCAAAATTGCAACCGCGTAGGGTAACGCAATCAGTTTCCAATTGCTGACGTACTTGTCAGGATTGTGTGACGTTTTTACTTCAGGGGTAGCAGTGGACATTTTCTTTTCACCCAAGCCATTTCTGGCTTTGTTCGTGTTAGGGAAAGGTTTTTATTGTCTAATACTCTAACAGACTGGCTTTGGCCAGCGAAGTCTTTTTGCGAGTTACACGATTAGGATTTTCCTGTCGCGTAGACTTCGAACCCAATTTTGCTCAGTTTCTCACGATCCATCAAGTTTCGACCGTCAAAGAGAAACGCTGGTTTTTTCATGGAACGATAAACGGCTTCGAAATCGACCTCTTTGAATTCATCCCATTCGGTCAAAACGGCGATTGCGTGAGCACCCGATGCGGCTGCTTCGGCGCTGTTGGCGACCTCTACATTATCATCGATCAACTTGCGATGCTTCTCAGAAAGTGTTCCAAATTCGGCCGACATCAGATAGATCAGCTCCTGTTTAATCTGATCCAGCCCAACCTTGGGGTCATAAATCGTCAAACGAGCCCGTTCTTCAAGAAGATCACGGCAAACATAAATTGCCGCTGATTCGCGCGTGTCGTTGGTATCCTTCTTAAAGGCAAAACCCCAGATCGCAATCTTTTTGTCCGACACGGTGTTGAACATCGTTTTGACAATCGAAGTCGAGAATCGGCGCTTCTGATAATCATTCATCAGCACAACCTGTTCCCAGTAGGCAGCCACTTCTGGCAAACCGAAGTGCTCGCAAAGATAAACCAGATTGAGAATGTCCTTTTGGAAACAGCTGCCGCCAAAACCAACGGAAGACTTAAGGAATTTGGGCCCGATTCTGGAATCTGTTCCGATCGCGTTGGCGACTTCATCGACGTCAGCGCCGGTCGCTTCGCAAAGAGCGCTGATCGCGTTGATCGAAGACACGCGCTGCGCCAAGAACGCATTCGCGGTGAGCTTGGAAAGTTCACTACTCCACAAGTTCGTTCGGATGATGCTTTCGGGACGAACCCAGCGACCATAAACATTCGCCAAACGCTCAATCGCCTCCGGAGATTCGCCACCAATCAGCACACGGTCTGGGTTCAAAAGATCGCTTACCGCAGTTCCTTCGGCTAAAAACTCAGGATTGGACAACACGTCGAACGAAGCGCTGCCATTGGACGCTGAACTTAGAATGCGTTTGACGGCTTCGGCCGTTCGCACCGGCAGCGTAGATTTCTCGATGACGATCTTGTGGCCTTCGGCATGCAAGGCAATTTCGCGAGCACATTTTTCCACGAACTCTAAGTTCGCAGCGCGTCCGGATCCAATTCCAAAAGTCTTCGTGGGCGTGTTGACGGAGATGAAAATCATGTCCGACGTTTTGATCTTTTCGGAAACGTCGGTTGTGAAAAAGAGGTTGCGGCCTCGAGCTTCGCGAACGACTTCATCAAGCCCCGGTTCGTAAATTGGCAGCGAATCACTATTCCACGCTGCAATTCGTGATTCATTAATGTCAACAACGTTGACCTCAATATCGGGACACTGTTTAGCAATCATCGCCATCGTGGGACCGCCCACATAGCCAGCGCCGATACAACAAATTTTTAAAGAAGATTCTGACATTTTGGTTCTGCTCAAATAAGTAACATTGTGTGAAATCAAAGGGTGTGAAGTTTCGATGATCCAAATTTTGATTTATCAGGAGTCATCGCGTGGGGAGCAGCAACAAGGTGGGGAGCAGTAAAAGGGAGGGTGGGTTTTGTCTTTTCTAATTAAAAAATTGGGTCTAACTCAGTGACTTTTTAGTCGCCTCGTCTCGAGCCAAATCTAGGTCATGTTCGACCATCAACGCAGCCAGTTCCCGGCAACTTGTTGTCGGTTCCCAGCCCAAGACTTGCTTGGCTTTGGAATAGTCGCCTCGCAACAAATCCACTTCGGTTGGTCGGAAATAGCGCGGGTCAATTTCTACGTAATCGTTCCAATCAAGATCTAAATGCTCGAACGTATAGTCTAGAAATTGGCGGATCGTCTGCGTTTCGCCCGTTGCCAAAACGTAGTCATCGGGCGTGTCGTGATTCAACATTCTCCACATGCCTTCAACGTAATCCTTGGCATATCCCCAGTCGCGTTTGGCGTCTAGGTTGCCCAGGAACAGCTTTTCTTGAAGGCCTAACTTAATGCGTGTGGCGGCGCGGGTGATCTTGCGAGTGACAAACGTTTCTCCACGACGCGGTGATTCGTGGTTGAAGAGAATTCCGTTGCACGCAAATAAGTTGTAGGCTTGGCGGTAATTTACCGTTTGGTGAAACGCGTAAACCTTTGCACAAGCATAAGGAGACTGGGGTTGGAAAGGCGTCGTTTCGGTTTGGGGTGTTTCAAGAACATCGCCAAACATTTCAGAGGATGAAGCCTGGTATACACGTACCGGATGATTTTTGTTCAGTTGGCGGGCGGCTTCAAGAACGTTCAACGCGCCAATGCCCGTCGTTTGCACGGTGTAGGCGGGAGCATCAAAAGAAACTCGAACGTGACTTTGAGCGCCAAGGTTGTAGATCTCATCAGGAGCAACGTCCAGCACCAAGTTGGTCAGGTTTTGGCCATCTGTCAGATCACCGTAATGCAAAAACAGGGAAGCATTTGGGTCATGCGGATCTTGGTAAATTTGATCGATGCGGTCAGTATTGAAAGTGCTGCTGCGGCGAACGACCCCGTGCACTTCATAGTCTTTCTCAAGAAGCAGCTCCGCCAGATAGGATCCGTCTTGGCCAGTGATGCCAGTGATGAGTGCTTTCTTCTTCATTTCTGATGAGCCCTAAGATTAAATTCTTCCGGGCGTAGCCGAATGGTTGTTCGAAAATAGGCTGAGCAAATCAGCCTCCAAGATATCGAGGTATTTTAACATCGACGGTCGGGATCATACACAGCCGACTTTCCAATACGGATGGGGAAAATACGTGAAAAGAGTGGAAATGCCGAATTTGAGGGTTAGGGGGGCTGGGCGACGGTTTTGCAAGCCGGAGCCATAGCTGCAAGCATTTTATCAGCGCTCTGGCAGCTTCTTTTTGGCAGTCATCACCTCTTGCGAAGCACGATTCTCGGGCCGCTGATCGGACGCAATCAGATTGGATTCCGCATCTTCGTCATGGTGATCTGATTGCCAACGGCATTATGAGCCACTTGGTCCATAAAGGACCGGATCAAGAGCAACCCACGACCGGAGACCCGATGTAGGTTCTCGCTGCAACGTGGATCAGGTACCGAAGCGGGGTCAAAGCCACCGCCTTCGTCGGAGATCTGAATGCAAATGTGTTCGTCTGAGAACTCGGCTTCGACGCGCACCTTCCGAGCGCGAAATTTTAATTGCTGTTTCCGCTCCGCGATTTTTTGATAGTACTCACTGTCGGTGTCACCTTCTCGCAGTTTGGAGCAAACTTCCAGGTTGCCATGGTGCATTGCATTGGTGAGCGCTTCTTCGATCGCCATTCCGATCTGTAAGCGATCGCTGTGGCTCCAGCTAGGTAGTCCACTTTGCAGATTTTCGATCGTGGGACCGATCAACGAAGACTCGTTCTCCAACACGAAGGCTTGGTGATCAGGTACCGCACAGAAACTCTGGCTGTGCGTATATCGCATCCGCTGAGCGACTTCGAGGACTTGTTTGATGGTCGTGACTAAGTCTGTCGCTAATGAGCTCTTGGGTGAGAAGCTGGTTGCACCTGCACGCAGTGCCGACATGGCAATGTCTACGTTATCACCATTGGTGATCAATAAGATCGGTAGCTCGGGGTCAATCTTCTTTACTTGAGCGATCAGCTCGAGCCCGTTGATTCCCGGCATTTGCAAATCAGTTACCAAAATTGCAGGACGAGTCGCTGGATTTTTTGAAGAAGCCGAATCGATCCCAAGTCGGACTCTGTCGATGGCCTCTTGAGCGGATGCGACAGCTTCGACGCGCCATGGTGGCTGGGTCTGGTTCTTCAAAATTCCTTCAAGCAGCGCTCGATCAACAGGGTTATCATCGGCGATTAGTATGTTTGTCACGTTCAGATAGCTGGGAAGGCAAATACGATTGTCAATTGACAGATGTCGACGCAATCACTCACGAAGTTTATTTTGGCTGACGTGAAGCGTAAAACGAATAATAGCAGTATAACAATTCGTAGCCCCTCAGCAAAAAATAGCGCTCAACATTGCGAGAATCAAAATGCCAGATCGTCATAGTATCCGTTTGAGGGGGCCGTGGTGGGGCAAAACTTGTTTGGCTCAAGACGGCCTCGGCAGCGACGATAAGGCGTTTAAGACAACGGTTCCGTTTCGTTGGCACGACCAAATTCCCGACGACTTTATCGGGACAGTTGGGATGATACGCAAGTTTAACGGCTCCGCCGGCTTGAGCGAAGCACGAGAAGTTTGGTTGACGATCGCTTCCTTGGCGGTCCCGGCCGAACTGCTTCTCAATGGATCGACCATTGGCGCTTTCAAAGCTCAATCAGATATTGAGATCCCGGTATCCTCCTATTTGATGCCATTCAATGAACTGCAGATTTTACTTTCGGTCAGCGGATCGTCATCGGAAATTCTGCTGGGCGACGTCGCCATTGAGATTGCCCAATGAACGGGTGCCAAATGGGCGTCGACCTTTCATTGACAGTCCTTTTTTCGCGGCTGACAGACAGCGTCGCCTCAGGGAACGCCGCCGTAGGCTTGAAGCGGTTTTGGGAAGGCAGGCTTTGGAAACCGTTTTACGATTCACGTTTGTTTCACTTTTAATTCACTTTTGATCAACGTAGCAGACGTGGATTTTGGCTCTCGGCGGTAGACGTGATTCACCAACGATGTCCTGCTAGCAATCTGCATGAAGGCGTTAAGTTGTGTGTAATGCGCAGGCAAGGCTGACTTTTTTGATTGGCGTTCGTCTTAAAGTTGTCCGGAGCTCCACGAAATCGCTTCATATGTCTCGATGTAAGCAAATCGCTAACCTGAAATCTTCAATTGACCGATAGAGAGAAGGAATATGTTTGGTCTTTTGCAACATTTGTAACTAGAACCGGATCAGCTACCGCATGTTCACGTTTAGGTATTTCCTGAGATTTAAGTGATCAAAACACCCATCAAAAAGTCTACGAGTTCACTGATGCATTCCAACAACTTGCTAGAACACGTCTATCTGTGCCTACGAAAATATTTGTGGGTCTGGTTAGCGCCGATGATTCTGGGTTTGGTCCTGTCCGGGGTCTACAACAAACTTTTAGCGACGAAAACTTACACCGCGCGGCAATCGTTGATTCTACGCGATGATTTGCTCGGTGATGCGTATAAGCCAAGCCGCTTTGAATCTGAAGAGTCTTTGAAATCAGCCCAAGAGACGGTCTTGGAAATCGCGCGTAAGCCGCAAGTCGTGAAAGCCGTTTTGCAGCAACTAGGGCCGGCCAGTTCGTTTTCTTTCAGCAGCAACTATCCATCGGCTGAAGCCATCGAAGACGTGCAGGGTAACATCATGCTCTCAGCGCCCAATGGCGCGGAGTTTGGAAAAACCGAAGCCATCGTTCTGAGCGTGAAAACGGCTACCGCCGAACGGTCGCGGAAATTTGTAAACCTGCTGCTTGACGAAATTGATTCTAAACTCAATGAAGTGCGCTTGCTGCGTTTGAACAGCATGCGAAGTGAACTTGAACAAGCCGGTGTAAACGCTTTGAAGTCGCTCAACGATTCTTCTCAGCGATTGCAAGAATTGGAAAAAAGTTTTGGTGTTGAGATCACTACGATTCGCGGGTTGAACGATCCGCAAGCCAGCGGTGGATTTGATTCAAAACTAAATCAAATCCGTCTTGAGCAACGCCAAGCAGAAGCTCAACTGTCGTCGGCAATCCAGCAGCGGGAGTTGCTCCAGCAAGCTCAACTCAATGGTGGTGTTGAGTTTGTTACGTCAAACGAACTTTTGCAACTTCAACCAGCGTTGCAAGGGATAATGACCAACTTGTCAACTGCGATGGCTCAATTGGCCATCGATGAAGGGCGATACACATCACTACATCCGCAGTTGCAGCGGTCTCAGCGAGCCGTCAAAAAACAGAAACAGCAATTGTTTGATTCGATTGGAACCACGGTAAAAGGACTCGATTCGCAGATTGAAAACTTGCGTTCATTGAAGCAGCGGCTGAGTAATTCGATTGTCCAACTGGAATCAAGGCTCGAATCGCTGGCTGAACAACGTGTACCTTACGCGACGCTTGAAGAGGAAGTAAAGAAGAAGACAGAAGTCTATAACGAAGTCCAAGGTCAATTGGCTCAGGTTCAGTCCTACGCAGGTTCGACCGATAACATCGCGATGTTGACGCGCGTCGACGATCCACAAGTAAGTTCTCGACCAGATCAAATCGGCGCTTTTAGTGCGGGCCTGGTGGGGGCGGCCATCGGTTTGATGCTGGGTTTGGGGCTGGTTGCTTTAATTGCACCGCCTTTTGTCGATCCGAGAACATCGTTTTCACAGAGAGAACCAAATTTTTCTGACACAGCCGCCGCTGGTTCACGTGATCCTGGCCCCGTCCCTGCACCGCAATCCAATGCTGCCGTTGCACCGCAAGAGACACATGCCGAAAGCCGATTGAAGTCTGTCACGGCAATGCAGCAGCGTCCCAAGACAGCTTCCCTTAGCAGTAAACTTGCCCAAAGCGAAGCAGAAATTGCCGATGAACCTCAGGATACTCTTATTCCTGACTCAATCGCCCAGCATATGGCTGAGATGAAGCAAAGGGTCAAAGAGGGTTTGGCCACGCAAGGCAGTCAGAATACACCGTCTGATACTGCTGCTGAGAAACCGGACAACGATGTGGCTGTCGCAAAACCTGCTGAAACCGATCAAGCTGTTTCTCAGAACAAGTCGCAGGAGCGGTCTGACGTAAGCTCTGAAGATGTTATTGCAGAGCTAAAAAAATTGCAGGGAAACAGCGGTCAAAAATTAACGAGTGAAGCGTCTCGCGAAACAGGAAAACCAGCAGGCTCGCCTGGTTTCGCAAAAGGAGAAGCAAGCGCCAAAGTTGAGAAAGCCCAAGCTGCGGTAGAAGACGAAGTCGTCGTTCAACGACGTCCGGCCCTCTCACCTTTTTCAAGGAGTGCTGGTGATTCGTCCGAAGCTACTAAGTCTGCACAACCGAATCCTCAGGTGCCGGTAGATTCGGTTGAGAAACAAGAGGTAGTCGGTGTCGATAGGATGCGGAGCCCGCGGGTTCCTGAATCGATCACCAAGGGACGCATCACAGCAGAAAGTTTGCTGGAGTCTGCACAGAAAAATAAGGGCTCTCAAGACCTAGCCCAGAGGGTGCAAACAGACTCCTCGGCCAAGGAAAAAATTGCGTCGTTGGCAAACGAACCGGCACAGGCTGTTACCCCAGAGGGTGGAGTCGAGCAGGCCGGCGGTAAGAGCTTAGAGTCACGCATTCCAAGTATTACCGACTATGCACGTTCTTTAGATCGTAAGTTGGGGAGTACCGAGGGAGACCGAATAGCCGACTCAATAAAGAACCCTGCCTCGGATGTTACGGAAGAATCAACTTCTCGGATGTCAAATGTCCGACCTCTAGACATCGCTAGATCGCTGGAAGACCCCAACTTGCTTAGAGTCGCCGTTGAAAATGTTCAACCCAATGAAACCAGCGCTGCAGCCCTTGCGCAGCAAAAACGGTCAGAGTCCATCTCTGATTATGTAGGTTCAATGGACAATTCTGTTGCAGGGCTAGTCAAAGGAGCGAAGGGTACAGATATCGATCAGACAGCAGTCCGTTCGAGCGAGGATTCGGTTGCCCCGGCCGAGAAATCTGCCGCCAAGCCTTCGCCAGCTGCGTCGGCTGATCCAGTTCCTCGGGAGGAATTGTCTTCGTCATCAATTCCCGCTCAAATTCGAGAGCTGTCCGACTCATTCTCAAGCTTCGCTCGACCGGCAGGCTCTTAATAGTTGTCCATTGCCGCGAATCAACGAGAATAATTTCAAACGCCTGTCGAGCCCGGCCATCTAATTCTTCGTTCCAGCGGCGGCCCAAGTGCGGAACATGCCTACAAACCTGCTATGATGGGATCTTCTTTTCTAAAGAATCATCCCATTTTTTGCACAAGAAACATGCTAAGAAATTTTGCTCGGCGCCTAATACTGCCACTATTGTCCCTCGGGTTTCTGTTTTCCATTTGCAGCTTGGCAACAGCGCAATCTGATGAAGAACTTCTTCCTTTAGCCGCAGCGGAGGAACTGTTTAATGGACAGGATCTAAAAGGTTGGATCTTCTTCAGCAAAAACGAAGATGCGCAGATCGAAGATATTTGGTCCGTCGAAGACGGTGTGTTGAAGTGCACGGGCAATCCGAGCGGTTATTTGCAGACCCGCCGCTGGTATCGCGACTACGAACTTTCTTTGCAGTGGCGTTGGTCGGGGGACAAAGGTGGTAACAACGGAGTTTTGATTCATTCCACTGTGCCATTGCTGTTTTTTGGATGGCCACAGTCTCTGGAAGTGCAACTTCGTTCAGGTTCGGCTGGTGATTTCTGGGTGATTGGAAAACACGTTGACATCGAAGTCGAAAATGCTGAGACGCGGCGAGTAAAGAAAGTGAAAGGCGATAAACACGGACACCGTCGAATTAGGCGATTAGAAAGCGATCCCGAGAAACCCATTGGCCAGTGGAACACAATGCGAATACTTTGTGCTGGTGACGAAGTCACGGTCTTTGTCAACGATGTAAAAGTCAATCATGGGACCAATTGCACAGTGACCGGTGGCGGCATCGCCCTTCAATCCGAAGGTACGCCTGCCGAATTCCGAAACATCACGATTAAGCCCATCATGATGAAAGCGGCAGAGCCGTAACCGATTTTTTTGAAGAACTAGGCCGCGATAGATGGACCGTTTATCCGGCGATGACTAATTCTCAAACCGCTTGATGATCGTCGCGCTGGCTTGACCCTGCGGCGTCACGTTGAGATTGATAAAACTGTTTCCCGGTGCCGTCTTTTCGCTCACCACGTTGAGCTTGCATTTGGGGTCTATTGAATCGCAATTGAGAACTGGAAACAGCGTTTCCTTTTGCATCGCTACGACGCTCGAAATCGCTTCCACCATGCCACTGCCGGCACCGAGATTACCCATGTAGCTCTTCGCTGCCGTCACGGGGGCGTCGCCCAGAAGATCCACAATGGCCTCCGATTCTTCCTCGTCGCATCGCAGGCCGCCCAAGCCATGGGCATGGACATGGCCGATCGAATCAGCAGACACTCCCGAGACTTCCATCGCCGAGGTGATCGCATTGGATAGCGCCGTTTTGTAGTCGGCCGTTCCTTCAGGCAGCATTACTGCCGAAGATCCATAACCAACGACTTCACCCAAAATAGTTGCGCCGCGCGTTTGGGCTGAATCGAGTGATTCAAGGATCATCACGCCAGCACCTTCGCCCATCACCATGCCGCTGCGGTCAATGTCAAAGGGACGGCAAGCTTTGCGCGCGTCGCCGCCGGCCGCCGGGCTGTTGCGATCGGCCAATTGCTCTTGAAGGCAGACGTGGATGGTTCGAAGGGGATGAATGCGAGACCCCGTTGCGCCGGTGACCATGATGTCTGCGGTGCCTCGGCGGATGATCGTCACCGATTCGCCGATCGCAATATTGGATGATGCTTCGCGCACCGTCAGTGAATTGCTTGGCCCCTGCAAGTCATTGAAGATCGCGACGTGACTGGCCGGCATGTTGGGCAGGTATTTGAGCAGCCACGTTGGCTCCACTTTGGGGATGCCCTGCTCTGCCCATTTTTCAAAATCAAATTCGCCTGAGCTAGAGAGACACTCAGCGATGCCGGCGCTGTATTCTCCCGGCGAGGTAATGATATAGTCGCTGCCGAACATCGTTCCGATTCTGGTCGGATCCTTTTCGGCACCGACCAAGCCTGCGTTCTCAAGCGCCAGTTGGGACGCTGCAACGCCTACCTGAATCTCGCGGCACATTAACTTCAGTGCCTTTTTGATGTTCCGTTTGAGCAGTTTGTCAGGGGAACCAAAGTTATCGATTGAGCCATCGAAGTCAGAACACTCGCCGCCAATGTCGGTGGTGAAATTCTCAACAGGCACCGATTGAAGCACGCCCACCCCGCTTTTTCCGGTGCTGAGGTGATCCCACATGGATTCAATGGAGTTGCCAAGAGGACTGATCTGTCCCATACCTGTGATGACAACGCGACGATCTGAATGTGACATTATTTATTTGATTGAAGGTTATTTTTACAACACGCCGACGAGCATTTTATGCCAATTTACCTCGCCGTCGAGGTGCGAGACAGCAATGCCGATACGTTAGAGATATCTATTATAGTTCAACGTTACACACCGTAGTGTAGTGGGCGAGGCCGCGAGTCCAGAAGTTCGTTTAAACGCGAGCGACGAGTGCTCGCATCCACCTGCCACGCTTACTTCAGCGGTGCCAGCGACGACCGACCAGCGGTACGCGGCAGATTCGCTCCGGTGGCCGGGCCACGATATTCGATCAAAAGCAACGCATCGGAGCGATTGGTCTGCTTGCGTCGCGATCTCAAGCCAAACACGCCAGTTCCGCCATTGGTTTCAGGCTTGGGATCCGCCACCACGCCACAGCTGAGCAATAGCACCTGATCCGAAGGCCAGCGGAACCGTTCGTGCAGCCGCCAGCTGATAAGTTCTGGCACATTGATGTCGGCTGTCTGAACCGTATTGCCGGCACCCGCGACGGGTATCTTGATCGGCGTCAACGTTTCCACTTGATCAACGTCGCATTTGACGGCGACTTCGATGGCGCGATTGTCAAGCAACGATAGCGATGAGATGTTCAGCGTGTATCCTTCATTGATGGTCGTCATTAAGGGTTCAAAGGAAGGGAATTGGCCAGGCAACCACCTTAGACTTCGAACGAACGCCACCGGCTTCGTTTTTTCCAAAACGAAGGATTGCCCATCGTGGCTTTTGACTTCACCGCCGCTGTGTTGTCGGAAATCGGCGCGCTGTCGAAGCTGCCCGATTAGAATCGCGGCGTTTTCTTTGGACATCATCCAGGCTTCTACGCCGGGAGTTTGAACGTCAATAGTTTGGAGCAGTGGATAGGCATTGGATCGCCAGTTGGGGTTTTCAACCGTCAGCAAGTCAATGTTGAAGTTCTGTTCCTGGCCACGCGTTCTCACGAAACGATCTGTAATCGCTTTGACTTCTTGTTGAATCTCGGGTGTGTGGTAAACGATCAGCCGATCCTTGGTGGCGTGCAGAATTCCCAGCGGTTCGTTAAACCACATTTCGGTGCCCGTCTCTCGGAGCACCCAATCCAAAATGGCTTGCTGAGGTTTTTCAACAGACTTCACGTTCTCTGTGTAGGGAGAAATGTCATATTCACGCCAGACCTGCCCTGCTTCGTTAGGAAGTTGGTTTTGTGTGCGTGTGACTTTGGTTTCAAGTGACGAAGACGAACCGGCAGCGGATGTTGGCGCTGGGTTGGAGGAACCGGAAAGTCGATTGCTGAACGGTTGTGGGTTCTGCGCTGACGGCGTCAACTGCGGCACCGTGTCTGCTTGCATCGGTGAACGTGTTGGCGCTGCCGCTGCATTGGCTGAATAATTGCCGCGCGGATCGGCGTTCATGGGATCTCGAGTGGCGTTAGATTCGTTCGCCTTGAGCGCTTGAGGGCTGACTTGATTGAACGAAGCGCGCCACGGACTGCGCTGAGAACGATCAGTCACTTCCTGCGCCGAGGCAAAGGTAGCCAAAGATGAAACGCAGCACAGGACTGAGAGACCGAGACAACAAAGGGTCGACAGATTTTGAAGGTAGGTTGAGCGCATATTTGTCATCCTTGACTTGCACGCAGATCAGATTGCTAATCTCCGAAGTATACGAAAACGCCCAGAGATACCAAAGACCGATCAGTCGGCACTTCCAAGGTTACTTGCATCGATAGCGCCCCTGACCGCCGAGACAGTCCCGTGAAGCCAATCGCTTCTTAGGCTTTGACCGGGTTTCATAAGGAAATCAGAGGGTAGGTTGGCCCTACTATTGCTACAGCAGCACTGGAAGAAGATTCTGTTCTAACGCTGTGTTTCAGCTAAGAACTAGGGGGCAGGTAGTGGACGAGGCAACGAGTCCGGCCCCTCCTTTACCCTTTAATTCGGCCTTTTGTGCATCGTTTCATGCAGCCGCCGGATTCGTGGCCTCATCCACTACCCTAAAATTAAGACGTAACGCTTCATTAGCGTACCAAGCCACTTCGAAGTGGACGCTCACTTTCCCAAATTCCTGTAGTCGGGGACGCCTGAATCCTTCTTGGCTGGCTTCCATTTCCCGCTGGCCATTTTTTCATATTCAGCTTCGTCTTGGACTTCGACAATATCACCGTTTGACATGATCACCATTCGCACACCATCAACGCCGGCGGTTTCCAGTACTTGGGGCTGTTTGGGGGACATTGGGGGGAGATGGAGCCCATATCGAACTAGGAAAGGTTGGTCGTCGCGTTCGCTGATACTGATTTTTTCGAAATCAGCGCGGCCAATCCCCATGTAGCCGATGTTTTTCTCTATCGAGGGATCGTTTTCGAGGAAGTCCCTAAAAGTTTCTTCGTCCTTGGGCCCTTTGTATCCATTTCGCGATACGTACAACGAATAAACGTTGGATAGCTTTTGTAGATTCGTTTTACTTACGGCCGCGACTTGCGACGCGACTCGGTCTCCTGTGCAGCCGGTAAATCCGGCCAGTGCAATAAAAATTAGCAGCACGATCGGATTGCAAATGGATCTAATTGGGAACATGTGAGTCATTAAGATCGAACCTCAGTAGGGCCGGTTCCTACCGGCCAGTGCCAACCTTTACCCGTCGTGACCGTTAGGAGCCGGCCCTACTCGAAGCGCTGATCCGGTAAAAGTCACGAAGAACTAGGGGACTTATAGTTCAGTAACATTGACAACCATGCCGTCCATCCGGTGCCCCAGTTTGAAGAATTCTAATTTTTGCATGTCCATACTTAAAGCATGTGTTGATCCATCGCAAAGAACTGTGTTGATCGAGCCTGGGTGAGCGGAACCAAAGCTCTGTTCGGGTGCCAAACCTAGGAAATCGAGGGTTCGATCAAGAGAGTCAGGAAGTAGACCATCGCCCCACGATCTCATTATTGGAAAGTCAGCACCGTAGATAATTCCATGCTGATCCCACCAATGTTCCCATTCGGGATTAACAGAGGGATTATAAGATGTCTTGGCTCCTGCAGACTTTTCTGCGTAAAGAAGAGTGTTCGACGTGCCGTCGGGGAACTCAATGTCTACCTTGCCAAAGTCCTGTAGTTTCCAAGTACCGGTACTATTGTCGGAGTGCCCACGTTTGGCGATCGCACCGTTCCAGACACTGCCATCCAGCTCACCGGTTTTAGGGTCTTTTTCTGGCGACCATTCGAATTCATCCCAATTTGTTGCAACAAGATTTAGTTCAGCGAATTCGGAGTTGCTATCGAAACCCCACGAGGTAAAGTAGCCCGCGTAGTCCCCAACGGGTGTGATGTCGCCTAAAAAATTAAGCGTGCGTTGGCCGCGAGAAGGACAGCTGAATAGTGGTACCGCGTTGTCCGTCAAATCAGAAAGTGGACCCATTGCCGGACTGCGCAACCGTTGCATATTGGCTTGTTCTACGAACGATAAAATCTGGAATCCCCATCCCATGTTTTCCGTCGGGAGGTAGGACTGCTTGTAACCTTGGATCCCATTGGCAGTGACCCAAAGACTGCTTCCTTCAACCCCTGCACTGGGCAAGTGCATGTGAGTTGATTCGTAGTTCAGCGACCCCAGCGCCAATTGGCGCATGTTGTTCAAGCACTGCGTTCGACGGGCTGCTTCACGAACCTGTTGAACCGCAGGTAGAAGCATACCGATGAGGATGCCGATGATTGCGATGACAACTAACAGCTCCACCAGCGTAAAACCCTTACGTGCGAATTTCATGGGACTACCTTTGTGGAAGAGTAAAAAAACAAAATGAATAGTGGATGGAGGCGTTGAGTCGATGACCGCCCGGCTATGCTTTGTTATCAGAGATCGTGGCTTACCTAATATACAATACACCGCAAATTGCCTGCCACGATTTTTTGGACATAGTTCCTTTTTCAGTTCCATGATCGGCTTTACCAGGCCAAACCGTTTCAAACGACCGCCTAAAAAGATCGAATATACCTAGGGGAAAGGCTTAAAATCGTTTCTGCTGTCAGCGTTACTTGATGCTACAAACGGGGGCGAAGCAAGAAAAGAGAGAGTTTAGCTAGCCCAAAAAAGGGAAGGGTTATTACTAATTTCGTGCAATAGAGGTGTGAGGTGGCACACGCTTTATGGGTGCGCTAACACCTTATATTGCAGGATCAGCTGTCCGTTTTTGGGAGCAATATCTTTGAAAGAAGACTTGGTTCCGTCAGGCCAGAACACGTCAACGGCGCTGCTGTTTTGAAGAGTCTTAAGGGCGATACAAGGCGTGGTTGAAGATTGGCAAAGGTAACTGCAGCCAGCGGAAATCTCAAAGGCTTGCTGGACTGCATTGTCTTGATCGCGCACAACAAATCGGGTGCCGATTCCACCCGGATTTCCCGGAACCCCGCGCACCTTCACTCGCAAGCTTGGTGCGTCTGACTGGTTTTCTAACAAGCGGAATCTTCCATTGTTGACTGCGAATAAGGCATCTTGGTCTCCGTCATTGTCCATGTCGGAAATCGCCAATCCGTTCCCATCACCGTCGATGATGACGCCGCTCTTATCTGCTGGTACTGGCGTAAATTGTCGGGAGAGTGTGCCCTTGAGCAGCCAACCCATTCCTCCGTCCATGTACCCGGTCTCAGGCTGGGCAGCGAAGAAATTAGTCGCCATCAAAATGTCCAAATTGCCATCGGCGTCAAAATCTGAAATGCAAACGCCGTACGCCGGACTGATCTGTGCCAGCTTTGGCAGGGCTTGGATTGAGAACCCCGATTCGTTCTCATTCCACAATACGACTGAATCAGGAACACGCAGCTCTTTGAGCGGACGTGGTTTCTCTTTTACTTCGTAGATGTCGGATATTGATGCGAGAGAGTAATCATGAAATGTTTTGTATTTGTCAGCGATGAAAGGCATGCAGCGCGAACTACAGCTTCGGCCCCTGACCGGATACTCGACGTTGCCCTCGAACTCAGCTTCCACAAGATCGAGGCTGCCATTTTTGTCAAAGTCATCATAGTAAAGGCGATGGGGACGTTCTGGCGTTGCATGATATTTCGTGTTTCTTCCCTGGTTGGTCACCACATAATCCATGTCCCCATCGGCGTCTAAGTCGGCGGCACTGATGCCGTGCCACCATCCCGTTTGCGTAGAAGTTCCAAGCGATTTCGTAACGTCGACAAGGTTTCCATTGTCGTTCTTGAAAATTGAGATTGGTCCCCATTCGGCCGCAACCAATAAATCGGGCCAACCATCAGCATCGAAGTCAGACCAAATCGCCGAATTGACCAATCCCACTTCTTCGACGCCTCCTGATTGCTTTGTGGTTGAAACGTTAAAAACGCCTTTGTTGTTGATGTACAAATGACTTTTGGGTGTCAGTGGATACTTTTGAGGGATGCTGCGAGAGCCGACGAAAAGGTCGATGTCTCCATCACGATCAAAGTCGACACAGCAAGCGGTGCTGCTGCTGGCAAAGACCTCGGGAATAGCGGTGGCGGTAACATTTGCAAAAGTTTCGTTTCCCATGTTTCGATAAAGGCGATCGCGATAGCGCTCGTCCCCGGCTTGGAATTCATTTCCACCGCTGGCAACATAAAGGTCAACCTTTCCGTCTCCATCGGCGTCGAAGAAAACGGCGCCCATGTCTTCGCAAGCCAGATCATCGCTCCAAGGTCCTTCGATCGGTTCGAAGGTGCCGCCGCGATTGATCAACAGCTTGCCCGGTTGTCCCGCCGCGCCGCCACAGTACGCATCGTCCAACCCGTCGTTGTTGATATCGCCCAAGGCGATGCTGCCGCCAAGTCGAGATAGCTGAAACGGCAGTAGTGGCTCTCTCTCGAAATCGTCATAGTCATTCTCTTTATGCCGAAAATCGAATTTGGATTTTTCTGTTTGATCAACGAACAGCGGTTTTGCTGCGGGACCGCTTGGGGGCACCGCCGCCTGCGCCGAATCGATAACGCGGTAAAGGTTGTTAGGTTCAAGATTTGCAAACTCTTGCACTCGTGCATCGGGCCAGGTTACCTTTAGGCGATCAATTTTTTGATCTCTGTCGACGCCGAAATGAATCATCATCGGATCCGAAGTCAGATAGCCTCGTCCGGGCATCAAGTCGCGGCGCTGATAGTCGCTGCCCTGCCAGATTTCGATTTTACTTCCAATGCCAAACGTGTTGCCCGTCGCGCTGCGTAATTCGATCAGTAAACGTCCGCCATCTTCCGTCTTGTTCTCATAGACGATCGAGGGCGTGTAATAGTTGTTGACCACGCAGTCCAAGTCACCATCAAGATCGAAATCGGCAAACCCGGCGGAGTGACTCACGCCGTGAAAATCTAATCCCCATTGTGCGCCCACGGATTCAAACTCAAGGTTTCCGCGATTGGCGTAAGTCAGATTTGTTTCATTGCGAGGTGGTATGTTTCGGTTGAACTCAACCTTCTTTTGACGCGCCAGTTTTTTGTCTTTGATAAGATCAAAAGCGCGATGTTGATTCGCGAGATCGCTGTTCATTGCGTCCCGCGAGTGACCGTTGGTAAAGAAAACATCGAGGTTCGTGTCCAAGTCGAGGTCCGCAAACCGCACGCTCCAAGTCCAGTCGGATTTTGCCAAACCGGCTTGCCGTGCGCATTCGAGAAATCGTGGAGTGCCAGTATTTAGGTACAAGCAATTTGTCATGAATTGACGAGGGCTGCCGTAGGCGAGAAACCAAGCGGAATCGGCCATGTCACCCATGTTGAGTTTCTGGCCGTAGTGAGTGCGGTCGGCCATGTCAGCGACCAACAGATCCAGCCGGCCATCTTTATCAAGATCGCCCGCGTCAACTCCCATGGAAAACCAAGGCGTCCGGCTGACCGTTTGAGGCAATACGTCGGTGAAGGTTCCGTCTTGGTTGTTTTGGTACAAGTGATCAGGCAGCTTGAAGTCGCTGGTGACATACAAGTCCTGCCAGCCATCGTCGTTGTAGTCAAACCAAATACTTGAAAGTCCTGGATCGTATCCGGAGATTCCAGAGGTTTTGGCGACCTCTTCGAATTTGCCTGTCCCGTCGTTGCGAAACAGCAGATCATGTTCGCCCGTTTTATACTCAACGCTCCCGCCAATGATTGCCGCATACTCTTCTTT
>CALDEW010000261.1 GCA_937942355.1 uncultured Pirellulaceae bacterium
ACGAATTAAAGATCGAGTATCGCGCTACCACCGACAAACCAACGTTATGCAATTTAACGCACCACGGCTATTGGAATCTTGGCGGCGGAGCATCGAAGAGTATCCTTGATCACGACTTGTTGTTTCACTGCGATAAAATCACGCCTACCGATGACACGTCGATCCCCACAGGTAAATTACGAAATGTGAAGGGAACACCGTTTGATTTTAGCGCACCCAAAAAGATCGGAGAACACATTGAAGTCGACGATCCGCAATTAAAGATCGGCCGTGGCTACGACCATAATTTTGTGATCAACGGCGAAGCGGAAACCCTACGTCCTGTCGCACGTATCCATGAAGAGAGTTCCGGACGTGTTATGGAGTTACTGACCACGGACGTGGGCGTGCAGTTTTACACTGGCAACTTCCTCGACGGCACCGTCATCGGTCGCAACGATCAACCGTTTGCTCACCGGAGCGCGATTTGTCTTGAGTGCCAACGATTCCCCGATTCCCCCAACCAAGCAGATTTCCCCTCCGCGATCCTGCGGCCCGGAGAAGTCTATGAAAAGACAACCGTTTATCGTTTTTCAACTCAATAGGCTGACGCAGGCAGCAGCGCCGCAATCGTAACGGCTTGATGACGACTATTTGTTAGCAACGATTCTTCGAAAATATAAATAAGACCATAAATACCAGCACGAACAATCTCTTCCACAAACGTACTCCCAACAGAAAAATCTCTTTGAAAGTCGAACTTATGTCTCAGACGCTCTCCAACATCGCATCACTCCTGTTTCTGGCTGTTGCCTTCACCGCCAGTACGGCTGGCGCTCAGTCATCCGCGACTGACGTCCCTGCAGCCCTGAACTTCACCATGAAAACACTCGACGGGGAACAAGTCGAGTTATCGAAGTACAAAGGCAATGTGGTCATGTTCGTTAACGTGGCCAGCAAATGCGGTCGCACGCCACAGTACAAACAACTTCAAGCCCTACACAAGCAGTACGGATCAAAGGGACTATCGATTGTCGGAGTGCCCTGCAATCAATTCGGCGGCCAAGAACCCGGAACTGCATCGGAGATCGCAGAATTCTGTCAAAAGAACTACGGCGTCGAATTTGACATGCTGGCCAAGGTCGATGTGAAGGGCGAATCCCAGTCCGACCTCTACGCACATCTCACCGGTCTGGACCTAAAACCTGCCGGCAAGGGCGACGTCAAATGGAACTTTGAAAAGATTGTGCTCGACCGTTCGGGAACGCCGATCGCCCGTTTCGGTTCGAAAGTAAAACCTGACTCCAAGGAAGTCGTGAGCGCGATCGAAACGGCATTGGCCGGAGGAAGCTCGGACAACGGAAGTTCAGGCCACTACTCACACAAGAGTTCGAAGTCCGGCAGGACTTACTACCTCTTCAAAAAAGAGGTGCCGCTGAAAAACTCCGACAAGATTCAAACCATTTACTACTTCGCCAAAGACCCCAACAATAAAAAGGGCACACCATTAGCCAGCGTTCCCGATGACAAAGTCGTCTCAGAAACAAAAAACGGCTTGCTGGTTTTGAAGAAAAAGAAGTAACTCTTTCTCAACACCCCAGCCGTTTTCGCGCTCACTTTAGGCCGGAAGGGTACGAAAATATAAGCCCGAAGCGCCAGCGAGTGAATTCGTTGCGCGGTCTGACTCACTCGCAACCTCATCGGGCTCCCACGTGAATAATATTGAAAGAAGTTTAAACCACAGAGGACAGAGTGATCACGGAGGAGATGACCGGATCAACTCTGTGGTCTCTGTGAGCTCTGTGGTTCAATTCCCTTGTCGTGAGCAAGGCATTGCTTACTTCGCAAACGTGAGCCGCAGGTTGGCAGAGCGAGAAGAAGAAGCATTGGGAAAATCTGGCTCAACGAACCAGCGGCTAGCGCCATGCCGCTAACAAATTGAGTTCTTTGGGCGCGAGCACTGCGAGACCAAGGGCCGCTTCAAGTTTCTACAGATCAATTGACGAACTGCTGGCGTCGTCGTTTTGGTTGCGTAGACGTTCCATCATGAAACTGATGGTTCGGCCATACTCGCGAACCGCTTGTGGGAATTTTTTTGCTTTCACCGCCGCTTCGGCTTCGCCAATTCGGCGTTTCATTTCGTCCCAGTCGATATCCCACTTCTGCTGGGCAGCGCCGGCTTGGAGTTTCTTTAAGACTTCCGACATTTGCCCCGCGAACTGTTCGCCCGATGCACAATTGACGCGCACGTAGGGGCCTCGACCAAACTTGCCGCCACTGTGCCCACCGGCGGGCTCAAACCCGGTCAGAAATCGTTGGTACAGCAAAAAGATCAAACTTCCGATCGCCGCGATGCCCGGCACAATGGCCGTTAGATAATTTTGCGTCAAACAGAAAAGCAAAATGAACAACAGCGACAACGCCAATATCACGATCGACACAATTTTTGGTGTTGAACTACCGGTCGAGCGCTTACGCGTCACCGCTTGTTCCGGACCGGCCATATTTGGCTGAATCACTTTCACGATAACAACTGTTATGTTGTCCGGGCCGCCACGCAGGTTGGACAAATCAACCAACACCCGCGCCGCTTCATCGGGGTTCATGATGGACAGAATCGATGCAATCTCCGAATCGTTGATGACGGCCGTCAAACCATCGCTGCACAGCAGAAACGTATCATTAGGCTTCACCGGAAAAGGGCCTTCGAGATCAACCTTGCAATCGGGATAAGGACCAAGCGATCTCGTGATCACGTTTTTGGGAATCTTCCCGCCGCGCTCTTCCTCTTCTGTCAGCTGTCCGGCGGCCTTCATCTCCCAGACCAAACTGTGATCAAACGTCAGCTGCTCCAGCCGGTTCCCGCTCAGTCGATAAACGCGGCTGTCACCGATGTGGCCGATGACAGCACCTTCAGGCAACAACAGCAGCGAACAGCATGTCGTTCCCATGTTGTGGAACTCTTCATTGGCCATCCCGCGGCGATTGATCTCCTTATTGGCACCCACCATCGCTTTTTGAAGGCAGTGCCCCGCCGAACCTTCGTTGAACCGTGCATACAGATGCGGGATGTGATCGATTGCCAGCTTACTGGCCAATTCGCCCGCGGCATGTGCACCCATCCCGTCGGCACAGATAAACAGATGCCCTTTCTCCTGCCAATGCTGATAACTGCTGGCAAGCGCAACCGACATGTTGTCCTGATTGGTTTGCCTGCGCATACCGACGTCGCTTAAAGAGGCGACCTGAAGGTAGGTTTTCCAATCGACGAGACTTTCGCTCATGGACTTTATCTTAGAGTACGTGTTGAAGGTTAGCAGCGGAAAGCAGAACCATTATCAGTTCATCGTCTGACGATTGCAAACTTCCCAAGTGTAACAGGCGGGAAAGTCAATCCACGGTGATGGACCGAATGATAACCATTTTAACCCGCAAAAAGTCCACCAAAAGCAATAAAAACTGGTCTATCGACGACTGTCTGAGATTTGTACTATCTGCCGACAAGTGCCTTTTGGGGTCGTGCTGTCCAATCGACAGCTCGGGCCATCGGGAATTGGTCTTTGGACCTCAACAGTAACAACAAAATTCGCAACCTCTTCGCGTTTTCGTGCCCGTTTATGAACCGTAGCGAAAATAACAGTCTAGCAGCCGGACGCTTTTTGGCCTTATCCATGATAAGCCTGATTTGCCTGACTGGTTGTGTGCATCGGCGATTAATCGTTAAGACTCAACCGGAAGGTGCGTTTGTTTCCATCGATAAGCAACCGGTAGGTTATTCTCCCGTTTCAGTGCCCTTTACCTACCACGGAACACGCGAATTTCAAATCGAAAAAGACGGTTACGAAACGATCGCAGTTCAGGAACGCATCCGACCGAAATGGTATAGCACCTTTCCGATCAGCTTCTTCACCGAGAATTTCTGGCCGCGCGAAATTCGAGACCAACGTATCTTCGACTTCCAGCTTCAACCAAAACGCATGACCGACGAAAATGGACTGGTCGATCGGGCCAACGACCTGCGGATGAACGTCGAACGTGGCACTGTTGCGGCGCCCGTGCGATAATCACGCACGCCCTGATACCCAGCAGGGCGCTAACCGGCTGAGCGCTGTGGTTAAGATCACTTCAATTAGGGAGAAACGAAAACAGGAACACTAATTTGCACTAATCTCCACTAATTATGCCGAAAAGACCAACCGTTTGCTGAAGCAAAAATTAGTTTCAATTAGCGTTCTTCTCTTACTCAGCAATCTCCCTAATTCAGCGACAACTTAGTGCAGGCTGCCAGGGTGCAAAAACAAGGAAATAAGTTTAAACCACAGAGGACACAGAGATCACGGAGGAAATGACCGGCTCAACTCTGTGAGCTCTGTGGTAAAAACCACCTGACGCGGCGACCGATTGTGGCTGTCTAATAGAATCGTCACCGGACCATCATTGCAAAGACTGACCTCCATGTCCGCCGCGAATGTACCGGTCTCAGTTGGTATCCCGTGAACTTTAGCCATCGCAACAAACTGCTGGTAGAAATCATCGGCAACCGCTGGATCGGCGGCAGTATTGAAGCTTGGACGGCGTCCCTTCTTAACATCGGCCAGCAATGTAAATTGGCTGACCACCAGCATC
>CALDEW010000262.1 GCA_937942355.1 uncultured Pirellulaceae bacterium
AGATGACCGCAGTCTTTGCAGCGTCCCTGCTTTCCTGCGGCGCTATCGGCAACGGTGAAAGCCTTTTGGCACTTCGCACAACTGAATTTGATTGGCATCTGGGTTCCTGGTTACGGTTTTTGAAAATGTAGTTTCAACTTCCTGCGGCTTCGACCGACCAAAGGCTCGACCTGATGTCGTAGATTGAACTACAATATTAGATCAAACCCGCAACCAATTTTCAATTATTTTTACCACGCAATGTCGATAGAGTTCAAATGTAACAACATCACTTTCGACCCCGCCACGAACAAGCGTGCGCGTTGTGGTAAGAAGCTACGGGCGCCCTTAGGAAAAGCCGGAGCAACGGTCACCTGCCCTTCTTGCCAACAGCCGCTGAACATTCCCGACGCCCCCAAGTCCGCCATCGCTTCGGTGAAGAAACGTGATGTGATGGAAATGGATTTTGATGACGGTTCTGGCGGCGGAACTTCTTCCAACTCGGTCACTCACGACCGGATCTCCAGATGCCGAAAATGCGGCCGGCCCTTGGACAGTAAAGGCGTCTGCCATACATGCAACTACGCCAAACCCAGCATGAAGCTGACCGAAAAAGAGCTCGATAATATCAAAGTCAAACCTGCGGGCTGCCAGCTGTGGTTGATCAAAATTCTCTCAGAAGGCATGCCTGTCGCCGTACTTACGTCGTTGATTCACTTCTTGTTCGTGGTCTTGACCGTTGGTGGTGCGGTGCTGATCATTTTTTCGACGTCCGGTTTGGTTCGAGTCGCTCTTCTTGCGGCACTACTGGCGGCAGCGTTTTTCTACGTCGCTTTGGTCATCAAGTGTCACCAGTTCCTGCGTAGTCCACACGCAAAATTGGCGTGGTTTCAACGTCCTTTTTGGAACTTCATTTTATGGAGTTGCCGTCAGCGCGAGTGGGCCAGCAATATCAAACGCAGTGTCATCGACAAACGTGGCGTCCCTGTGACGGACGAAGATCTGGACAAGATCGAAAACCTCAAAGATGCAGGCGTTTTAGATTTAGAAGGTACGCTGATCACTGACGATGCGTTTCGATTTTTCTACCGCATGGATCGCCTGCAATGCCTAGTATTGCGAGATACCGACGTCAGTCACGAGAACGTCTTTCGTCTCCAGCAGACCAAACCCAAGCTCTGGATTTGGTATTAATCATGTTTCAGCCGGACCAGTATGAGCTGATTGATTTCGGCGATGGGGAAAAACTCGAACGATTCGGCGAACACGTCGCCCGCAGGCAGTCGCCTTCGGTCGAAAATTACTCGACCGATAAACGACGGTGGGAATGGGATCTTCAATTCTTACGGCAGCCCAAACCCAACTGGACGCCAGGCCTCACGTCAACCGATTCATGGTCAATTCAACACGGTAAGAAGCGGTTTCTGCTCAAGCAGTCGCCTTCGGGTCAGGTTGGCGTCTTTCCCGAACAAAGCGACAACTGGAATTGGATTGACGACCACCGGCAACGAATCGCAGGAATGAAGGCGATCAACCTATTTGCTTACACCGGCGGCACGACGATGCAACTGGCCGATTGCGGCGTTGACGTGACGCACGTGGACGCCGCCAAACCCGTCGTTGGTTGGGCTCGGCAAAACGTTGAGGCCTCCGATCTGGCGGCAAAGAATATCCGCTGGATCGTCGATGATGCGGTAACGTATCTTAGGCGAGAGGCGAAACGTAAAAATCAGTATCAAATCGTCGTTGCGGACCCGCCTTCCTTTGGTCGGGGCCCAAAGAGTTCGGTGTGGAAGATCCAGCGCGATCTGGCGGAAATGTTCGAACTTTTGCGGGCCATCACCGACGACTTGCAGATGTTGATTGTTTCGTGTCATACGCCGCAACTGACGGCGCGCGATTTGAGGCAACTGACGGTGAACAATTTTTCGATTGATCGACGCTCGGGAGAAACGCTGGGACTGAAACTAAGAAGCCGGAAACAGAAGTCGCTCGATAGCGGCGAGTGTTTCCGATGGTCAGCGCAGTAAAGAAACATAGACATGCAAACGATCACCAGCCCAAGTAATCCGCGATTCAAGGAAGCGTTACAACTGCACACGTCGCGCGGCCGCAAGAAACAAAATCGCATCATCGTCTTCGGACGTCGTGAAATCGACAGGGCTATCTCCGAAGGCATTACGCCCGATCAAATCTTCGTCCAATCGGAATCCGAGATATCTTCGTTTGACGATCAGAAAGTCTACCAGTTGCCCGAAAAATTATTTCAAAAGCTCAGCTACGGCAACAGAATCGAAGACGCAATCATGACCGCCGCGCGGCCATTGACGGGCCTTAATTCGTTCAATCTTAAAGAGGAAGCCTTCGTCACCGTCTTGGAATCAATTGAGAAGCCGGGAAACCTGGGCGGGATTCTTCGATCTGCCGATGGCAGCGGCGTGGACGGCGTGATTGTCGCGAACCCTGTAACGGACGTGTACCACCCCAATTCCATTCGTAACAGCAGCGGAGCCACGTTCGGCCTCCCAATTGCGGTCGACAGTAATGAGAACGTACTGACGAAGTTGCAGTCGTCCGGTTTTCGAATTCTGGTGGCCAGCCCGAATGCGGAATCCAACTTTTACGACGTCGATCTACGTGGCAAAACGGCGATCGTGCTGGGCAACGAGGCACAAGGAGTTACTGACTTTTGGAGTGAAGCGGCCGATGAGGCGTTCAACATCCCAATGTTAGGCATCGCAGATAGCCTTAACGTATCAGTCACCGCAGCGATCGTAATGTACGAATCGTTGCGTCAGCGAAAGCAATAATTAGCCCGATTTCAACACACCCTACCACGGGGCAACCGGACAATGTGTCTAGCCGCCAACAAAGTTTGTCGGTTTTTGCGGTGCGCTTTCGGTCTTTGGTTTCATGAAAGTGTTCATCGCCATAAAAACGATAACCCAAAATCCAACGAACACCGCAAACACTCCGATGTTCGAAAGCGAAAAACTGCTGAGATCTTCTGAGACGACAAAGCGCGGTTTCATCGCAGCCTTATAGCTTCCCTCAGTCGGTGTAACGTAACTGAGCTCGATCGAGTCGGTGCTCTCCGGAGAGAAACGTTGCATGAAATCGTATCCCAGATCGAACTCCAAAACTGCTTCTGGTTTGAACGATGAGATCTCAGTTCCGGCAACCAACAGCGAATCATTCTGAAGACTGGCCTCGTTCAAAATCTTGTCGTCCGCGCCGGTAATTTTGAAGCTGAGACCATCCAACTGAAAAGCCTTGTCTTCCTCTTCACAGCAATCAACGTCGACTTGTAGCGAAAGCCGATCAATCTTTTTAATGCCTCGAGAAGCAAAGTAACGATAGAGATCGCCCGTGGTCAATGTCTCACTGCCCATCTCAAGTGAATTCGCATCGTAGATAATCGTTCGATTGCAGGGCTTGCAGCGAAAATCTCCTGCGACCGTTTCGGCAGAATCTGCATTGATTAGAATTTCGTCAGCGTCAGCAGAATTGTTTGCGACCAGCAATATCAATGAAGCAATGATTGCAGCAGCGGTTGAGCTGAAGATATGCTCAAGCGATCTAGTCCACGTTGGTGTCATAGTGTTGCTGTTAAAAGTGGGAATCTTGGTGGAAGTGAGGCTTCAATGATAACCCAATCGAGCGAATCTCCAAACGTTCTCTTGGACTTTCTTCCATCTCCTCTTGTTATGATTCGTCGTTTTTCCGAGGAATTGAGCTGAGAATCGGCTCATTTACCAATTTTTGCTGGCGCAAACGACCATCGGCGCGATTTTAACGGTCATGCTCATACAAAACCTCCAATCCTAACTTTGACCGGAATCTTCCCTGGGGCGAAAATAAGGGCAGAAAGACGAATCGGATCAGCTCTGCCGTCGTAAAACTGTGAAATTTTCGAGACGAAGTAACAACCGGATTTCTAACGATCTTAAATGGCCCATGAGCCTTTACGCTGCGACTGAAGAAAAGTTCTTCGGCGGCAAAGTACTCTTCGTCGAATCCGCCAAAATGCTCAAACAGGTCACGGTGGCAGTACATGAAACAGCCGGCCGCCCATCCACCGATCGTCTGCCAGACAAGCCTGACCAAGTAGTACAGCATCAGCTTGGTCCAAGCGACGTCTTCAATCCGGTCGATGACCACGTGAGCTCCTCCACCGGCGGCACCGTTGCAGAGCGCGTCGAGCGATTGCTTCAGCGTCTTCTCTGGCAAAAGTGTATCGGCATCAATGAAAAACAGGCACGTGTATCGCGCTTCTTTGGCTCCGGCATTTCGAACGGCTCCTATGTTTCGCAAGTTCACCCTGATCGGTCGAGCCCCGTTGGCGCGAGCGATTGCGGACGTGTCGTCGGTAGATGCGTCGTCTACAACGATCACTTCATAATGCAACCGCAGCGCGGCAGCAGATTGATGAAGTTTCTCCAACGTTTTCACGAGATATGCAGATTCATTATGAGCGGGTATCACGAAAGACACCGTTGGATAGCGTTCCAACGGAGGTTCAAAATGGTCTTGAAATTCGGGAATCATGGGCGTCTTCTTTTATTTTGTTTTTTCGCCAACGGCGGCGCAATCCGTTTGTATTGAAAGCCACTCGGTTCTGTCGTCCAAGAGTAAGCGCGGCTCAAAGCCTTTTTATACCCAACATCTATTTTGCAACCTAGATTTCCGTCGGGCTTGTCCCGGTCGGAATCACAACTGACAAGCTACCACCAACTTTCTCTTGGTTAACGGCTCTCCGACGGGCTTGTCCCGGCGGAAGCAACGATTCTTTGCTTGGAAAAT
>CALDEW010000263.1 GCA_937942355.1 uncultured Pirellulaceae bacterium
TCAGATGGCCCCGTTGATTGACTGCGTGTTTCTGTTGCTGATCTTTTTTCTGGTTGCGACGACATTAAAAAAGTTGGAGCGTCAGTTACCGGTCGACTTGCCGCCGGCAGTTCAAGCCAACGAAGTTGCGACGAATCCGAAAACTCTGGTGATCGCCGTTGACGTCAATGGCCGAACTTTTCTGGATGGGAGCATCGTCACGCCAGGAGTCTTCTTGCGACACCTCGATGACCTCGCGGAAACAGCGATCGAGCGTCCCGTCCGTATCGACGCGGACCGAGGCACGGCTTTTGAGCATGTTGTCAGAGTGCTTGAAGCTTGCAATGTCCGCAGCATCGCCAACGTAGCGGTCCACGTGGCTGACCTGAATGAATAACATAGGTTTTTAATGAACAACCGACAGCCGAATTCGATCGAGCCAAAGTCTTCACGACGGTCGCCTTGGCTGTTGGCGTCGTTAGCGCTGCACGCAGTTGTCTTGCTGTTTCTGTTTCAGCAGCCTCAAGCGGAAGATGCCACGCTCACCAAGCGTCCTCCGGTTACCAGCGCCAAACGGATCGAAGAACTGAGTGAAAATGTTCGTGAAATTCAAACCAAAAAATTGCAAGAAAAAGTCCATTCGTTGGAAAAAGTCCTGCAACAAATGGAGACCATCGAACGCGCGAAAAGCCAACAACTTCGGGATCTCAATCCGGACAACGTAGAGTCCTCTCACGAGCAGGCCGAAACGGAACGCGCGCGGGCGTTGACCGCACAGCAGCAAGCCTTGGAATTGATCGACCAGGCGATCGAAGCGGATGAAAAAGGTGACATGGACCTGCTGAATAAACACCGACAACAGGCAATTGAAAAGCAGTTTGAGGCCGAAGCAGCGCTCAATCGTGTTGCGTCGGCGCATCAGCTCTCCGATCAATCAACGGACAGCGCTGAAGACTTGATCAGGAAACAGGTCGACGCAAGTCAAAAACTGGCGGTTTCCCAATTCAAAGATGCTCAAGAGACCAAGTTGCGCGATCAAAACCGGCAGCATGCTGCCCAATTCGCACAGCAGCAACAACAATTAGACGCGCACTTGGCGGAACTTGAGATGGCTCGCCAAAAGTTCAAACAGGCGGAGGCCGACAAAGCGCGGGCTCAGCAAGAGGTGCTCGAATCGGAAAAGAATTTTCAAGAGTTAAACCAACGAGTCGAAGAAGCGCGAGGCCGAGTAACCGAACGCGAAGCCGATTTTCGGAAAGCGCAGGACACTCGCGACCAAAAGAAGATTCAGAAAGCGGAAAACGAGCTCAACATGGCCAGAGACGAGGTAAATCGGAAACTGGGAGACCGAAACCAAGGCGCTCACATGATCAATGTGACCAAACACAAAGTCTCGGTGGCAGAACACCAAATGAAGCACCAAACATCGCGCATTGAATTTGCCACTGAAAGAGCCCAACGGATCAAGGATCAGATGGAATCCTCCAAACCGACAATCGCTAGTTCGCAACCGGCGGCAGGCGGCGATCAGAAACAACCTCCCGCTCCAAGTCAGACAAAAAACAGCTCAGCGTCCGAAACTACAAATCGACTCAAAGATGCGAGGAAATCTCAGCAGGCCGCAATTGCTGGCATCAGTGAACCGTTGCAAGCCTCCAATAAACAGTCGCAATCTTTCTCTACCGCCCCCTCTCAAACCGCTGAAGACAATCTGGCTCAAGCACAGATGCTGGAGCGTCAGATAGCGCGTCGATTCAAGGATTTCCGAGCGGCTGAGATGTCGCTGGTGCACCAAATGTCGCCCGAGAAGGCGCGACAATTGATCGACGTTGCGGTTCCTGAGCGTGACTCAATTGATCCGGGTTCGTTAGATCGAACCGTATCAACACATTCCGCAATGAAACAGAATCTTGCGGACTTAGAGGCCGCCGTCCGGCAGGCAGAAGCAATGGATAATTTTGCAAGTTCATTACTTGCACAGGCCATGAATTCGGAACGCGCAGGCTTGAAAATCAATCTAACAACCCAGCAATCCGAAGCCGCAGCAGAAACACGTCAATCGGCTCAAGACCAAAGTGGCGCAGTCAGCGACATGACCCAGTTAATGGCGCGACGCAGTAGACAAAAGAACGGCCAGCATGCAACCGAGGGTAGCGACAAGTTATCGGAGACCAGTCATACGATCGTCGATCAACAAGCAATTGCATCATCACCAATTCCTCCAGATATGAAGGTGGCGGCGGGATCACGACGATTCGGATCGAACAACGGGAGTGCTAACGCTGAATCCGGATGGACGTTTGTCGATTCGTGGTACATCTTGGGACCTTTCGACAATCCAAATCGTGCGAACATTCACAAAAAATTTCCACCAGAAAACCTATTAGATCTCGACGCCAAGTTCCGCACCAAAGCGAGCCCGACACCGATCTCGTGGGAGTTCTTTCAATCAGCTGAACCGAAGGTGGAGCCTCTCCGTTATCAGGGCGAGTACGTTATCTATTATGCTTGGACGCAGCTGAATTTCGAAGTCGCTACTGATGTATGGATCGCCGTGGGCAGTGATGACCGTTCAGACCTGTGGATCAATGACATCCGAGTATGGTCAAGTTCAGACCAGCTGAAAGCATGGCGTATTAATGAAGGCAAGCGCCGCGTACGTTTTCGAGCTGGCCTGAACGATGTTTTGTATCGGATTGAAAATGGTAATGGCCCATGGGCATTCAGCATGTGCCTGAACGTCGGCACGGCAGTTCCTGTCCAAGAATAAAGAATCCGTTAAAAAAACGGCAAGAGCAGTTATTGCTTGCCTTCGAAAATTCTCGTTGGGCCTGTTTATAGATCGCGGTTTGAATCGGAGTGATCCCCGGATGGGCCTGACCAAAGACTTTCAGCATCGCGCTGGCCGTCGTTAAGAGTACTGTTGATCTAAAATGTTTTCGAAATTTAATTCCAGCCGTTTGGGCGCTATCCCTGGACCAATGGTGGCGGGTCCGAGGCTAACGCCCAAACGGCTGGTTAAATCAAAAGGTCCCTAACCACGGGCGCGTCTCCATTAACCGCAGCTACCGCCCAAAGACGCTTAATTCAAAACATGGCTTCTTCCCCACACAAACACAGCTCCCCTTCTTTTTTGTTCGAGCATCTCCTCTGCGGCTTTGCGCCTCTGCGCACGGCCAAGCAGCTTTTCCGCGCGGAGACGCGGAGCCGCAGAGAACTGGGGCGGAGCGATTTAAAGTCGAAGGTAACTTTTCTTTTTCGAAGCCAAACTTCTGGGGTAACCGCTCACGGGGGGCTGGTTGGCTCGGTCAGGGCTTTCTGCTTCTGCCATTTTTCGGGATGGATTTTGAAAACGCCACCAAAGCAGAACTTCGAGAAATTGTAGTCAAACTTTTGGCTCGCGTGGAAGCGTTAGAACTTCACCATGCCAAAGCTAAAAAAGACTCATCCAATTCATCGAAATCGCCCTCAAGCGACATTACCAACGCAGGCAAAAAGAAGAAAACGCCGGGCCGGCCTCGCAAACGTAAAGCGGGTGGGCAGCTCGGGCATGATTGAAAGCTGCGAAAAGCGTTACCGCCAGAACGCGTTTACGAAATTATCGAATACGAACTCGACGAGTCAGAAGTCACGCGTCTGAAGCTGACTGCGACCGACCAATTCGAAACCATTCAACACATCGAACAGCCTGACTCGCCGATGATCGTGACCGAACATTGGCTTCAACGCTATGAAACCGCCGAAGGTGACATCTATTATCTTACGATCCCAAAGTCCATGGTCAGCCGATCCTTGGCCACCGCCTACAACGAAGCCAAAGCCGCAATTCCTGCTCAGGATCAACTTGGCAGCGACGAAACAAGCTTCAAAAATAACGGCAAGAAGAACTGGGTGTGGTGTATCAGCTCAGCCCTGTTAACGGTTTTCCACATCGCCACCAGCCGATCTCGGAAGGTGCTTGAAGAACTTGTTGGCGAAGATTTCAAGGGCTATTTGAACTTCGATTCCTTTTCGGCCAATTGCTCTTTCGCTTGGAATTACGATATCAAGGCTCAGTATTATTGGGCTCATCTGATCCGGGACACGCAAAAAGCAGAACAAGAGCTTCTTCGATTTCCTGCTAAAATCACTCAGGGGATGTCCCACTGATTGTTAAAACTGATATTGGTCTCACTTGAAATTAAGATAGCGTATTCGTTTGAGGAACTCAAAGGAAAGGCGCTCTTTTGCGATTAGGAGATTTTTATTCCGGACGCCGCTTACTCACTGGTTCAGGCAAATCCAAATTTAAGTTGTTTTGGTTGAGCAGATACCGGGCATACTGAAGATCCTCAAGCCAATCAATGTCGATGACGAAAGCCGAATCTATGGAGATCGATTTGATGTGATCTCCGGTCAGGCTTTTTTTCTCCAGGATCGTTTCACGCCGAATTACGTCAACGTGCCCCGTTTGCCAATACGATTCCGGAAGTAGCTGCCGAGGCATGTTGAAAGGCTCAGGATGTACGCTCGGTAATAAGGGTTGAAGGTAGCCCTCCTCATCGGAGGTCCACATTTTGTAAGGGGTTTGGCTGGGGCGCGTGACGGCTCTGACTGAATCCGCCTTGGGGTTGGATTGAAGCAATCGAACAGACCGGTCCAAGAATCCCCGAGGGCGAAAAGGGGTTGTCGGACGGACCTGCACCACTATCGAAGGCTCGTAACCTTCTTCTTCTCGCAGCCACCGAAGCGCGTGGACGAACAACGGGTAATCGGGCGCCAGATCCGTAGCTAAATCCGCGGGCCTCATAAACGGAGCTTCTGCCCCATAAGCGCAGGCGACATCAGCAATCTCTTGATTGTCAGTGGAAACAATGACGCGGTCGATCGTGTCGGCCGCCAAACAACTTGCGACACTGTAGGCGATCAATGGATGCTGGCCGAGCAAGCGAATATTTTTTCCGGGCAGACCTTTGGATCCGCCTCGCGCCGGAATGATCGCAAGCACTGGGCCCATTGAAACCTTGGAAGTTACCATGCGGTCCAACCTCCATCCACGACCAAGTTAGTCCCATTAACATAGGATGCCGCGTCGGAAGATAAAAACAATAGCGGGCCCGTGATCTCTTCGGGTCGCGCCATACGTCCCAACGGGCAGCGCTGGGCAAAACGGCGAAGGAACTGTTCGTCTTGGTTACGGTAGACTCCATGCGGCGTCAGCGAATTCACTCTTATCCCCGTGTTGGCCCAATAAGCCGCAAGATAGCGCGTCAAGTGCAAC